>CAZFPG010000264.1:0-4999 GCA_964521055.1 uncultured Marinobacter sp. | reverse complement strand
CTTTCAAGAATGTACTTGGCGCGATCAACGCCCTCCTGTTCGATCAGAGACTCCAGTGCATCCAGCCATTCACTGGTCTCTATGGGATCATCGTCCTGGTACATCAAACCCTCCCCTTGGCATTAAAAAAGTGCGGCGCGTGCCACGATCAGCAGCGGAGCGCCTTGCAGTATCGATAAGCTGCGATGGAATGCAGAACGTTTTGTTGTGGGTATTCGCCTGTTCGTTACCTTGAACAAGCATAGAACACGATTCCCGGTTTTACTGCCTGAAGCGCCTTGCTTTGACGGCTTTTGGCCTTAGGCATCCAGACAGCGACAACTCACCCGCCTGACCCGGCCCGAATTTGCGTAGTATTTTTACTACATATCGACACCAAATTTCAATTTAAAGGACAAATTTACGTTATCCCAATGAGCTATTTCGGTTACTTTCGCAAGAATGGCGCCTTTTTTCTCTTCAAACAAGCATATTCAGACCAATGTCGTAGGATTCCTACCGTCCTCGGAGATTTTACTTAGACCTGAAAATGCTTTTGGATTTATGTATACTCGCCTGCCCGTTTTTTAACCAGCGGAGCGGTGGCGAACTCCACCCTCCTGAATTGGCGCACAACCAAAGAGGGCGATCTATGAACTCCATCGTCACGTTCCCGAACCGCATACCAGCTGTCGAGTTCGAAGAGCGGCGCTTCAAGGTCTATACGGACCGCCAGCTCGACAAGATTGAGGTTATCCAGAATCTCCCCGAAGAGACCCTGTTTGAAATGAAAGTGGTGGCCAGCGTGCTGCCCTTCCGCGTAAACGAATACGTGATCAACGAGCTGATCAACTGGAGCAAGGTACCCAACGATCCCATCTATCAGCTGGTGTTTCCCCAGAAAGGCATGCTGAAGGACGAGCATTACGAGCGCATGGCAAAGATGCACCGGGAAGGCGCCGACAAGAAGGAGATACAGGCGGTAGCGAAGGAAATTCGCGACGAGCTGAACCCGCATCCCGCTGGCCAGATGGAAATGAACATGCCGGAGCTGAACGGCGAGGTCCTGGACGGCGTTCAGCACAAGTACCGTGAAACCGTGCTGTTTTTCCCGGCCCAGGGCCAGACCTGCCACTCTTACTGCACCTTCTGCTTCCGCTGGGCCCAGTTCGTGGGTGACAAGGACCTGAAGATGGCCAGCACAGAAGCGGAAAAGCTTCACGGCTACCTGCAGGAGCACACCGAAGTCAGCGACCTGCTGGTTACCGGTGGCGACCCCATGGTAATGAAGACCAAGAACCTGGTGCAGTACCTGGAGCCGCTGCTGCAGCCGGAGTTCGACCACATCCAGACCATCCGCATCGGCACCAAGGCCCTCACCTTCTGGCCCTATCGCTTTGTCACTGACAAGGACGCGGACGAACTGATCGACCTGTTCGCCCGCCTTGTGGATGCAGGCAAGCATGTGGCCATCATGGCCCACTACAACCACTGGCAGGAAATCACCACCGATATCGCCGAAGAGGCCATTCGCCGCCTGCGCGCCACCGGTGCCGAAATCCGCGCCCAGGGGCCCCTGATCAAGCACGTGAACGACAACGCTGACGACTGGGCAAAGCTGTGGAACAAGGAAGTGCAGCTGGGCATCATTCCCTACTACATGTTTGTGGAGCGGGACACCGGCGCCAAGAACTATTTCGAAGTGCCCCTGGTGGAAGCGTTCCACATCTACCGCGAAGCCATGAAACAGGTGTCCGGCCTGGCCCGTACCGCCCGCGGCCCCTCAATGAGCGCCGGCCCCGGCAAGGTTGAGGTGCAGGGCATCACCGAGATCAACGGCGAGAAAGTCTTTGTGCTGCGCTTTATCCAGGCCCGTAACCCGGACTGGGTGCAGCGCCCGTTTTTCGCCAAGTACAGCGAAACCGCTACCTGGCTGCATGAGCTCGAACCGGCCCTTGGAGAGGAGACGTTCTTCTTCGAGGATGAGTATGAAGAAATGAAGAAAGGTAACGGCTAAACCATAGACTGGCCAGCAAATCCATCCAGCGATACTCGCTGAAATCCGGCCCCGCAATGCGGGGCCTTTTTTTGCCTCATCCTGGCCCCCGTGCTTTAATTGCTACCAACAACTAATATGTACAAAAAAGCAACAGGAGCGGCATGCTTTGAAAGACTTGGTGTCGGCAGCACCCATGCTGCTGAACGATCTCTACGAACGTGCAACAGAACCGGAGCAATGGCCGGAGTTCCTTGGCAGGTTTGCCAGCTTCTTCCACTCTGATACCGCTACTCTCAGGCTGACCGATCTGCGCGACCCTGTGGTCTATCAGTCCTATACCGTCGGGTTCCGCCAGCGTATCAACCAGCAATACGAATCGGAAGCAACCGCTCTGGAGCTGGACCCTTTCCGCCTGGCCCTTGCCGACAGCCCGGTCGGTAAGGCGCTGAACAGCCAGAACGTCATCAGTGACCGGGATTTTGAGCGCTCTGAACACTACCGGAACGTGTTTCACCCCAATGGAAACTTCTACGCCATGGGCACACAGTTCGAGCGGGAAGGCGGACGGGCCCTGCATATCGGCATACACCGTCCGAAACAGCGGGGCAGCTTCACACAGGAGGAGATGGCCTCCCTGGAGCTGTTCAGCCCCCACCTGCGACGGGTCGCCAGGCTCTCTCACCTGATGGCGGAATTGAACCAGATCGTGATGACCGCGCGCATGACACTGGATCAACTGCCTTTCGGCGTCTGGCACATGGACGGGAAGCTCAAAGTGCAGTGGATGAACGCCTCCGCGGAAGAAGCGCTGGCAACCGACACCTACGGGCTTGGACTCCAGGGCAGCCGCATCCAGCTGAACCATGAAAATATGCCCGGTGCACTGGCCGCCATGGTCCGCAAGCTGACTGAAAACCAGTCGCTCACTGAAACCCTGAGGCTGGGCCAGACCGGCGCCTGCCTGATGATGATGCAAGCACACCAGTCTGATACCGGGTTCCATATTGGTCGCGCGCTGGCCCCGCAGATACTGTGCTTCCTGCTGGACTCCGAGCGGCCCGCACAGCTGGACCAGAAGCAACTGGACACCCTGTACCAACTTACGCCTGCGGAATACCGGCTGGCCAGCCTGCTGGTTAACGGTATGGACGTGAACGAAGCCAGCGCCCTTCTCCAGATTTCCCCTCATACCGGCCGGACGCAGCTTAAATCAATCATGCAGAAAACCGGGGTCAACCGGCAGACAACCCTGCAGCGCAAGCTTCTGTTAGGTGCGGATACCCTGAGGAAGCGAAATGAATGAGTCGCCCGTCTACCACCTGACCCTGGCTGATGGCCGTAACCTCAGCTACACCGACATCGGCTCCGGTGAGAATGGCACCTGGATTCACTGTCACGGCATCCCTGGCTCCCGCAACGAATTAATGCATCTTTCCGACGAATTGCGAAACGCAGGGATCCGGCTCGTTGTCCCGGACCGACCAGGCTATGGGCATTCAACCCAGAACCCGGCGTTCGGTTTCGCAAGCCATTCGGACGACCTTCGACAACTGGCGGACCACCTGCAGCTGCCCCGGTTTGCCCTCTCCGGTTTTTCCGGTGGCGGAGTCTTCGCCCTGGCTACCACCCATGATCTGGGCAGGCGGGTGAACAGGCTAACAATTGCGGCCACGCCGGCAGTGCCACTGATGGACGATCCCTTTGAATACGCTTCAACGCTCACCGCCAGCTCCTGGCGGGCGGCACAGGAAAACCCTGACGAGCTCGCCTCAGCGCTGGAAGCTCTGACCGGCTCCACGGAAGCTCTTGCTGGCGCACTTCTGGATGCTGTGGGGGATGAAGAGCGACAGTACCTGGTGTCAGAACCGGTTTACCAGGGCTTCCACACCAGCCTTCGTACAGCACTGGAACAAGGCGCCGCAACCGCAGCCAAGGCCCTGGCGAGGGATACCTCTCTCGCAGCGCACCCCATGGCATTTCAGCTCGACGAGCTTGAACCGCCCGTGCAGGTCCTTCATGGCACGGATGACAAGCTGGTTTATGGGGAGCATCAGGTGGCACTGCTAAATCACTTACCGAATGCGCGATCCCGTTTGGTGGCCGGGGTTGGTCATTATGATTTGCTGTCTTTGATCTGGAGTTAAGAGGAGCTCCCGTCGGGTTTCGCCTTTGGCTCTACCCGACCTGCTAGTGCATCAGAGTGTACAGCTTACGCCGGTAGGTGCGCACGTCCGGGTTATTGTTGCCCAGCTTGTCGAACAACTCGATCAGGGTGGTTTTGGCCACCTCGTCCTTGTACTTGCTGTCTACCTGCATCAGGCGAATCAACAGTTCCATGGCCTCGGCGTTGTTTTCCTGCAGGATGTGGTGCAGCGCCAGCAGGTGGAGGGCGTTGGGGTCTTTCGGGTCTTTATCCAGGGAGTCTTCCAGCTCCTTGACCGGCGGCAGTTCGGCGGATGCCTTGAGAAACTTGATCCGGGCCGCCAGTTGCTTGGCCTGGTGCTGCATTTTCTCTTCCGGCGGTAGGCTTTCCAGGACCTGTTCCGCGGTTTCCAGATCACCCAGCTCGGCCTTCAACTGGGCCAGGTCAATGAGCACCTTCAGATCTTCCGGATCATTCCGGTTCATTTCCGTGAGGACCGCCAGCGCCGCTTCCACATCGCCCTCTTCCCAAAGCCGGTGGGCCTTGTCGTAGGGGGCTTCCTCGTCTTCCGGTATCTCGATGTGCTTATCGAGGATCTTGCGGATCTCGCTTTCCTGCAGTGCGCCATTGAAGCCGTCCACCGCCTGGCCATCCTTCACCAGGATAACGGTTGGCAGGCTGCGTACGCCCAGGCTGCCGGTGAGTTGCTGCTGCTCATCCGCGTTCACTTTAGCCAGCATGAAGCCGCCCCTGTACTCATCCGCCAGCTTTTCCAGCAGTGGCATCAGCTGCTTGCAGGGGGCACACCATTCCGCCCATACATCGACCAGTATTGGCGTTCGGGAGGACGCTTCCATCACATCCTGCTGGAAGTTGTC
>CAZFPG010000263.1:0-5008 GCA_964521055.1 uncultured Marinobacter sp. | reverse complement strand
ATGGCCGGCGACGACCACCATGACCATATGGTCTGCACCCAGACCGGAGAGGTCATCGAGTTCGTTGACGAAGTCATTGAAGAGCGTCAGAAGAAGATTGCCAAAGAGCGTGGCTATGAGATTGTTGATCACAGCCTGATTCTCTACGTCAAACCCATCAAGTCCTGAATGCCCCGAGCTTATTCAGGCCGGATATTGGAATAGAAAAAAGGGGCGGGTGTTTAGCCCGCCCCAACAACTCTCAGGATCGAGAGGGGAATACTGCTGTGTTCTGAAAATCTTCAGTGATGCGTTGCCTGGCCCTTGGTGAACATTTCATGTGCGTGGGCAATGGTGTGTTCTGTCATATCAACACCACCCAGCATCCGCGCCACTTCGCTTACCCGGCCATCATCGTCCAGTGATTCGATCTTCGAGAAAGTGGCATCCGCTTCCGTAAACTTGCTGACAAATAGATGCTGGTGGCACTGAGCGGCCACCTGTGCCAGATGGGTTACACACAGAACCTGCCCGTTATCGCCAAGGCTCCGCAGTAGTCGACCCACCACTTCAGCGGTTCCGCCGCCAATACCCACGTCTACTTCGTCAAACACCAGGGTTGGTGTAGTGGAGGTTTGGGCAACCACAACCTGAATGGCCAGGCTGATGCGTGACAGTTCACCGCCGGAGGCTACCTTGGCCAGGGGGCGCGCAGGCTGGCCGGGGTTGGCGCTGACCAGGAATTCAACATCTTCCAGGCCATGGGGGGCCGGTTCGTCATCCTTGTTGCGGTTCAGGTGGGTTACAAACTGAACGGCCGGCATGCTCAGTTGGGCCAGTTCCTCAGCAATTCGCTGATCCAGGTTGGCGGCCGCCTTCTGGCGTGCCTCAGATAACTGGCTGGCCAGTTCGTTAAAGCGGCCGCGTTGCTCCTCCAGTTCCGTTTCCAGCTTTTCGACGCTGCCTTCGCCGTCATCCAGCGAGGCCAGTTCGGCGCTCAGGGCCTGGTGGAATTCCGGCAGGGTTTCCGGCGTGATGCGATGTTTGCGGGCCATCTGATAAATGGCACTCAGGCGCTCTTCCACCTCGGTGAGCCTGGCCGGGTCTGCGTCATAATCTTCCACAAAGTGGCGCAGGTTGTCGCCCGCCTCGGTAATCTGAATCTGGGCCTCGTTCAGCATCTGAATGGTTTCCGCCAGTGCAGGTACTTCCACGGGCAGTTGTTCCAGTTGCTGCAGTGCCTGGCGCACCAGATTCGCGGCGCTGTTGTCATCTTCCGTGCATAGCAGGGTGGCCTGATGGCTGCCATGCAGAACGGCGTCTGCGTGGCTGAGCTGTTCCTGTTCTTTCTCCAGTTCCTCCTGCTCACCCTCCTCCAGGGTCAGCCGGTCCAGCTCTTCCACCTGGTAACGCAGCAGTTGCAGGCGGGCTTCGGCCTCGTCGGCATTCTGCCGGCGTTCGGTCAGCCGCTGATGGGTTTTATGCCAGATTTTCCAGGCCTCCCTGGTCTGTTCCGCCACAGCGTCCACACCGGCGAACTCATCCAGCAGCTTGCGGTGGGTTTCCTTGCGGAGCAGGGACTGGTGCTGATGCTGGCTGTGGATGTCCATCAGGGTGCTGCCCAGATCTTTCAGGTGTGCCAGCGGGCAGGGTTGGCCATTGATATAGGCGCGGGAGCGCCCGTCCTTGCTGATGACGCGGCGCAGGATGCACTCGTTGTCATCGTCCAGTTCGTGTTCTTCGAGCCATTGCCTGGCCTCCGTAATAGCGGAGACATCGAAGGTGGCTGTGATATCTGCGCGTTTGGCTCCATGCCGCACGGCGCCGGCATCAGTGCGGCCCCCCATGGCGAGGCCGAGGGCATCCAGTACGATGGATTTGCCGGCGCCGGTTTCCCCGGTAAGCGCCGTCATTCCTTTTGCGAACTGAAGTTCGACTCGCTCGGCAATGGCGTAATTGGAGACCGTAAGTTGTGTGAGCATGCAGATATCCTCCGCTCGTTTCCCGAATACTGTTAATACATACAGTGACTGTGAATATATACAGGGATTTGTCGGTTTGCAAACATCGTCTGGAGAATTTGTGAACGAATGATGGCCTCAGCGGTTGAAACATTCATCGCGGGCCCCATATCCGTTCGCAAACACGTCTTTCCCGGCTCTGTGTGACCGGGAGAAATAGTTAACTGGCCGTTGTTACGGCCGTCGACGACCAAGCAGGAGTTGCCATGAGCGCTGACGATAAGCGTAACGAACGGGCTGAAGAAGAGCTTAGGTATGCCGCTGAAGCGGCCGAGCAGGGTAAAGGTGCCGACGAGGGTAAAGATCCCGCCGAGGAAGCCGAGGAGAACGCTCCTGAGAGCGAGGTCGAGACGCTGAAAGCCCAGGCGCAGGAGTTTCAGGAGCAGATGCTGCGTTCGCAGGCTGAAATGCAGAACGTCCGCAGGCGCGCTGAAATTGACGTTGAGAAGGCCCACAAATTCGCGCTGGAGAAGTTTGTAAAAGAGCTTCTGCCAGTTGCTGACAGCCTCGAGAAGGCCGTCGAAAGCACCGAAGGGCATGAAGATGCCGGTGAGCTGGTGGCTTCCATTCGTGAGGGGGTCGAGATGACTCTGAGTCTGTTCATGAACAGCCTCAGGAAATTCAACGTTGAGCAGCTCAACCCGGTAGGTGAGCCGTTTGATCCCCAGCAGCACGAGGCGATGTCCATGGTGCCGGCGCCGGACGCAGAGCCCAACAGTGTGGTGGCTGTGGTCCAGAAGGGCTACAAGCTGAATGATCGGCTGGTTCGCCCCGCGATGGTGGTGGTTGCCAAGGCCGAGGATGCACCAAAAATCGACGAACAGGCTTGAAAAGCAGATTAACGCGCCAATATAGCCAGTAAACAGGCAGCGCACCGGGGCTCCCGGAACAGCTTTTTAAAGTAGCCGGAACTGAATTGAACAATCGGATTGGAGTGTTTACATGAGCAAGATCATTGGTATCGACCTGGGAACCACGAACTCCTGTGTTGCCATTATGGATGGCGACAAGGTCAAGGTAATCGAAAACGCCGAGGGTGATCGCACTACCCCGTCCATCATTGCCTATACGGAAGATGGTGAAACGCTGGTAGGCCAGTCCGCCAAGCGTCAGGCGGTCACCAACCCGAACAACACCCTGTACGCCATCAAGCGTCTGATCGGTCGTCGGTTTGAAGACGACGTGGTCCAGAAAGACATCAAGATGGTGCCCTACAAGATCACCAAGGCAGACAACGGTGATGCCTGGGTAGAGGTCAAGGGTGAGAAGATGGCACCCCCGCAGGTTTCTGCGGAAGTCATCAAGAAAATGAAGAAGACCGCCGAAGACTATCTTGGCGAGAAAGTGACCGAAGCGGTTATTACCGTGCCGGCCTACTTTAACGACAGCCAGCGCCAGGCCACCAAGGACGCGGGCAAGATCGCCGGTCTGGACGTGAAACGCATCATCAACGAGCCGACCGCTGCGGCCCTGGCCTATGGTCTGGACAGGAAGAGCGGTGACCGTACCGTGGCTGTGTATGATCTGGGTGGTGGTACCTTCGATATCTCCATCATCGAGATTGCCGATGTAGACGGTGAGCACCAGTTTGAAGTGCTGGCCACCAACGGCGACACTTTCCTCGGTGGTGAAGACTTCGACATGAAGCTGATCGAATACCTCGCCGATCAGTTCAAGAAGGACAGCGGCATTGACCTGCGCGGTGACTCACTGGCCATGCAGCGCCTGAAGGAAGCCGCCGAGAAGGCCAAGATCGAGCTGTCCAGCAGCCAGCAGACCGACGTCAACCTGCCGTACGTAACGGCGGATGCCAGTGGTCCCAAGCACATGAACGTGAAAGTGACCCGCGCCAAGCTGGAGTCACTGGTGGAAGAACTGATTGAGCGCAGTCTCGCGCCGTGCCGTACAGCGCTGGAAGATTCCGGTGCCAAGATTGGCGAAATCGACGAGGTGATCCTGGTCGGTGGCCAGACACGCATGCCGCTGGTTCAGGAGAAGGTGAAGAACTTCTTCGGTAAGGAAGCCCGCAAGGATGTGAACCCGGACGAAGCCGTAGCCATGGGTGCTGCTATCCAGGCGGCCGTGCTCTCCGGTGACGTGAAGGATGTTCTGCTTCTCGACGTAACACCGCTGACCCTGGGTATCGAAACCATGGGTGGCGTGGCTACGCCGCTGATCGACAAGAACACCACGATCCCGACCAAGAAGTCGCAGACCTTCTCCACTGCGGAGGACAACCAGACCGCTGTGACTATCCACGTGGTCCAGGGTGAGCGTAAGCAGGCGGCGCAGAACAAATCACTGGGTCGTTTCGACCTGGCGGACATTCCGCCGGCACCTCGCGGCACGCCGCAGATCGAAGTCACCTTCGATATCGATGCCAACGGCATCCTGAACGTGTCCGCCAAAGACAAGGCGACCGGCAAGGAGCAGTCCATCGTGATCAAGGCCTCTTCCGGCCTCAACGATGACGAGATCGAGAAGATGGTCCGCGATGCCGAGGCCAATGCCGATGAGGACCGCAAGTTCGAAGAGCTGGTCCAGGCCCGTAACCAGGGCGACGCAATGGTTCACACCGTTCGCAAGACCCTGAAGGATGCCGGTGACAAGGTAACTGACAGCGAGAAGGAGTCCATCGAAGCCTCCATCAAGGAGCTGGAAGAAGCCCTGGCCGGTTCCGACAAGGACGACATTGAGGCCAAGACCCAGAAGCTGACGGAAGCCTCTTCCGAGCTGGCCCAGAAGATGTATGCGGATCAGGCAGAACAGGCGCAGCAGGCCGGGGGCGAGGAATCGGCCCAGTCCGGTACCAGTGACGACGCCGTTGATGCCGAGTTTGAAGAAGTCAAAGACGACGACAAGCGATAAAACTTAAGATCATCAGGCAGTTGGAAAACGCGGGAGCTCTCCCGCGTTTTCCTCGTTTTACCAACAGGGTTTTAGAGCATGGCCAAGCGCGATTATTACGAGATTCTCGGATTGTCCCGGGATGCGGTGGAAAAAGAAAT
>CAZFPG010000262.1:0-5039 GCA_964521055.1 uncultured Marinobacter sp. | reverse complement strand
TCATGCTGTGGCCATAGGTGTGCCGGCGTTCACTGTTCTGGCCACCCTGCCCCCCGGCAACCATCCAGACCTGGTTCTCAATGGCCCTGGCCCGCAGCAACGCATGCCAGTGGGCATCACCGGTGTTCCAGGTAAAGGCGCTGGGTAAGGACACCCATTCGGCGCCCTGCTCCCGCAACTTGCGGAACAGCTCCGGAAAGCGAAGATCGTAGCAGATGGCCAGCCCGAGCCGCCCGGCGGGTGTATCGACCACAACCACGTCCTCACCCGGCTCAAAGGTATCGGACTCGCGGTACTGGCCCTGTGCATCCTCCACCATGGCATCAAACAGATGGATCTTGTCGTAACGGGCAACTTCCTCACCACTGTCGTTGTAGACAAGACAGCAGGCCCTGACCCGCTCCTTGATCGTGGATCCGTCCGGGCGCGAGGCAATCGGCAGTGAGCCGCCCACAATCCAGATGCCCAACTGGGCCGATTGTTCGGCCAGGAAGTGGCGTATCAGGTTGTCCGGATCCGCCTCCCGACGACCACAGCCAATCATCTGCCGTGTTGCCAGCACCGCAAAATTTTCCGGAAGTACCGCCATGCCGGCGCCCGAAGCTGCTGCCTCTGCCAACAGACGCCCAGCCTCCCTGAGGTTGGCGGCGATATCATGAGTACTCACCATCTGGATGGCCGCAACCCTGTTTTCTTGCCTGTCCACTCCCTGCTGTACATGCGCTGACATTGACTGCCCTCCGGGTAAAATCGTTACTGGCCGGTATCAAATACCCGCCTGAGCCGAACCTCGGGTTCGTCCCAGCTTCCACTGACACTATATGTTGCACTGGTCAGTTTACTCAATGGGTCTCCCAACACT
The DNA here is from genome assembly GCA_964521055.1 of uncultured Marinobacter sp. Classification (GTDB taxonomy): domain Bacteria; phylum Pseudomonadota; class Gammaproteobacteria; order Pseudomonadales; family Oleiphilaceae; genus Marinobacter. Next base: position 4,177 of record CAZFPG010000262.1, on the reverse strand, counting down.
TTGTCCAGAACAAACAGGGCCCCTCCTATGGGCGCACCCGCTCCCATCAGCAATGCCGCCAGGGGCAGGTTCTGGGTCAGTGGCAGGACCACCACCATTCGCATGTCGAGAGTTTCTTCCATCATGTTGGTTGTGCCGGTAAGTTTGAAAGCACCGGAAGGCCCAACCACCTGCAGTTCCGGATCCAGGGTCAGAAGGCCGTTGATCATGCTTGCCTTGCCGGAGATCGCATCGAATGCCACACCTGCCTCGTAAAGATCGGAAAAATCCAGCTTCAGCCGACGCCACAGGGTATCGGAGTTCAACAGATTGAAAACCCGGAATAGCTGCGCGGTATTGTTGCCCTCGAGGATGACACCGTCATCAAAACGCACACTCACTGACCCACTCAGGCCGGAAAGATCGAACTCATTGGGGCGCCCCGGCCAGTCCACATCCATATTGACGGCGGTGCTCTCGCTGCGAAACGGGATCTCGGTGCCAAAAAGATTGCCCAGATCCGCCAGGGATTCACCACTGATGTCACCCACAAAGCGTGTGGTTTCCCGGTCTCCGGCGATGCTCCAGGTCAACTCCCCGTTCAGCTTCAACGACTTCAGTGTAGCGGCAATATCCTGGACCCGCAGCCGGGTGGCTTCAGGGCGAATTCCCAGGGACCAGCTTCCGGCATCGTCATCATCAAGCTGGAGGCTGGCAATGCGAAGGTCGATATCCGGCCAGTTTTCCATCGCCAGGTCCCGGAAGGCGTGGATCTGTTCTTCCGGTTCCGGTAGCAGGGGAATCTCGTCTTCCGTTTCATCTTCGCCGCGAGCCAGCTGCAGGCGTGAGATATCCACAGTGACCGGGCGGTCATCCGCAGGCCAGTAGACCGCACCGGAAAGCCACTCTGACTCCCCCTCAACAGACCATTCGCCATTATCCTGCCGCGCGGAAACATCAATATCGTTGAGCTGACGGTCCCCCAGAAAAACGGAATTAAGGGTCATTTCCAGATTGCCCGGTTGCCATAACAGGTCCAGGTTCAGCCGATCCTGCCAGTCAACAGCAACGCTCATTCCGGAGCCACCATCAGGTTCTATTCGCGCACGCAGAGGTGCTTCCTCGCCAACCTCCTTGCCCAACGGTTCTGGCCAGCCCACCGCTAGCCCGGACAGATCTGAATAGAGCTCCACGGCCGACGCGGTATCCGGCGATACCGCCAGCGTTGCCTGATAGCCAAGTTCTCCGTCCAGCCCGAGGCTCATGCCCTCCGGCAAAGCGGTCCGGGCCAACAGCTCGCCGATATCGATAAGGCCATATTGACGGATACTGAGTGCTTCGTCCTCCTCCGACCGGCTCAGCAATACCGTTACCGGGGAGCCCATGAAATGTGCCCGGAGGGGCTCGTCCGAGAAACCATCCTCAGTGCTGAAGCTCAATTCCCCATTGATCTGTGCCCACTCGAGATCGGCCGGTGGGTAGGTCAGTGTGCCGGCTTCGGCCACGACCCTGGCACTGATGTCGGGTGCAGCGTCTGAATCCAGGGGCAGCCCGAGTGACAGGTCAAGGTGATAGTTGCCACCCAGCCGGATACTTTTCCCGGCTGCTCCGGCCATATCACCCAGCGGGCTGTTGTCCATCCAGTAAGCCAGGGCTTCTCCGGGAACCGGGGCGACAACATCCACATAGACATGAACACCATCCTCCTCGGGCTCAACCCTTACCTGTCCCGGCTGCAGATCAAGCCTGCCGGTGCGGCCGGATTCCACATCGATGCGGGTGCGGCCATTCTGGACATAGACCGTACCGGAGGCATCAGTGACTTCCGGCCAGCGTTCGTCGTAACGAACCGTTGCATTCTGGAAGTTGTAGACCATGGAGGACACAAACGAGCCCGGAGGAGCGTCACGATTGATCAGTCCATGGCCGAAAAATTCACCGCTGGTAACATCGGCCTCTGTTATCGCCGTAGTCAGCCACTCGTAGAGCGCTGGCGCCACGGCTTTGGCCGGCACAAAGTCGGCCAGCATGTCGGCCGTTCCGTTACTGACGCCAACCCGGAGGCCCAGGCTGTCTTCTCCATTGCGGTCCATCCGCAGGTCGAATGCGCCAGTAAGGCCAGTATTTTCCCCATAATCCATACGGATATCGTCGGAGTATACCCGCAGAATATCCCCCTCGAAGCGCCAGGCCACACCGGCCTGGAAATTCTCAAGCTCCCATGAACCCAGGAACAGATCGGGGAAGCCCAGTGCCAGCTCATCGCTGCGGGCATCGACGTAGCCCCCCTGGTTGTTAATAACCAGCTTGCCATCAAGGCCCGAAAAACCCGGTGCGCCGCCGTGGGCGCGAACGTCAATACCGTCAATGAGTGCGGTCAGCTCGAAAGGTCCGCTCCCCTCCGGTGGCAGATCCAGCACCACCTTGTTCAGTTTCCCTGTCGGCCGGTAGTTCTCAAGCGCCCCTGTGACAACATCCGGCAACAGGCCGAGCCCGGTCACCAGCCGCCGGACCGGTTGTAACGACACGTCATCGGCAATAATCCTTGGGCCGGATTCGTCGGGCTGGAAGCGGAGGCTGAGCGGAGGTACCGGCTCACCATTCCACTGCCATTCAAGCCCCTTGAGGTGAAACTCGCCGGTGGCGAACCAGGGCTGGCCCGCCGACACCGCCCGCGATCCACCCGCCGTGTCCTGCCTGCGCCAGCCAAAACTCGCCCTGATTTCTTCAAGCGGTGCCATGGACTCGCTGCCAACGCCGATCTGCAGGTAGGGCGTCGCCACATTACCGCTGACCTGCTCCATCAAGCCGTCACGAAAGGTCATCCATACCTGGCCGCCCAGATCGAACCCTTCCACCCGGACGTTTCGCCACGCATATTCTTCAACCAGCCCGTCGAACAGTCGGCCGGAGTTGATATCGGCATACATCTGGCCAGTGAAGTCACCGCGGAAAAAATGCCGGCCAACCAGCTTGAAACTGGCCAGTTGCTGGGTGGTACCGGGGTTCATGGCGCGGCCTGAGGCATGAAAGAGGCCCCGCTGGTAGACCAGGTCCAACTGGGGGATCTCTATATGCCGCAACTGGTCGTTATTGTCCCGGACCCCCAGATCAAAGCGGGTTATCTTTACCGACGGGTCGGACAGCCAGGTTCCGGCCAGGTCAAGCCACAACTCAATGTCATTGGCCACCGGCTCGGGAATATCAACGCCTTCGACGACCACTTCACCACGCCGGGTCTGGTTCACGGTCAACTCAAGGCCGTCCGCCTCAAAGTTGGTAAACACGATGCGCAGGCGCCGTAGCGATGCCAGGAAGTCCAGGCCGACACGAACACTTTGCAGCGAGCCGGCCACATCATCGTCGTCACCGTCTGACAGCACCAGGATCTCGCGGGCGATTATGGTCGGGTTGAGCCAGTTCCAGCTTGATGACAGGGAGCCAATACGAACTTCCTGGCCAAGTTGGGATGACAGTAACTGCTCGATGTTGGCGCGGTAATCATTGATATTCTGGGTAAGTTGCCGACCAAGCCCGGCGTACAGTGCCAACAGGATGACCACCGCCAGCAACAGCCACCAGATCAGGCTGGCAAGGCGTGACAGCCATCGGACAAGTACAGGCCTGTTTTCTTGATCAGCCACACTGGATGTCATCAGGGGAAACCGCCACGCCTAGTGAATGCCTGCCGTTGCGGCGTTACAGCAGCACCACATCATACTGCTCCTGACTGTAGAATGGCTCAACCTGGAAGCGAATGGTTTTACTGATAAAGGTTTCGAGGTCCGCAACGTTATCGGACTCTTCATCCAGCAATCGATCCACCACGCTCTGGGCGGCCATGACCAGATAACTTTCTGCGTCATAGGCACGGTTTACCCGCAGAATTTCCCGGAACACCTCGTAACAGACGGTTTCACTGGTTTTCAGGAAGCCACGACCGTCGCAGATCGGGCAGGGTTCGCAGAGTATCTGGCCCAGGCTCTCAGTGGTGCGCTTGCGGGTCATCTCCACCAGGCCCAGCTCCGAGACACCGGTAATCTTGGTTTTGGCGTGATCCCGCTCCAGCATCTTTTCCAGCATGCGGTGTACCTGGCGCTGGTGCTCGGAATCATCCATATCAATGAAGTCTATGATGATAATCTGGCTCGTCGATGGCGTCCCAGGTGAGCTCGAAGCACACCTCTTCCTGGCCCTG
>CAZFPG010000261.1:0-5052 GCA_964521055.1 uncultured Marinobacter sp. | reverse complement strand
GGGGGCTTCCTTGGTGATCGTCACGTCATGAACGTGGCTCTCGCGCATGCCCGCGTTGGTAATGCGGACGAATTCCGGCTTGGTGCGCATCTCTTCCATGGTGGCGCTGCCGGTGTAGCCCATGGAGGCGCGCAGGCCGCCCATCAACTGGTGAACAATGTTGCGCATTGGCCCCTTGCAGGCGACACGGCCTTCAATGCCTTCGGGCACCAGCTTCTCAATGCCCTTGCTGGCATCCTGGAAGTAACGGTCACTGGAGCCCTGCCCCATAGCGCCGATAGAGCCCATGCCACGGTAAGCCTTGTAACTGCGCCCCTGGAACAGCTCCACTTCACCGGGCGCTTCGTCAGCACCGGCAAGCAGGCTGCCAATCATTACGCTGTAGGCGCCGGCGGCGATAGCCTTGGAAATATCACCGGAGAAGCGAACCCCGCCGTCAGCAATCAAGGGAACACCACGGTCCTTCAGTGCGGCGGCAACGTTGGACACGGCGGTGATCTGGGGTACGCCAATGCCGGCCACAATACGGGTGGTGCAGATCGAACCGGGGCCGATACCTACCTTGACGGCATCCGCACCGGCGTCTGCCAGGTCAATTGCCGCAGCCGCGGTTGCGATATTACCGCCAATCACCTGAACTTCCGGGTAGGTCTGCTTGATCCAGCGAACGCGCTCAATTACGCCCTTGGAGTGGCCGTGGGCGGTATCCACCACGATAACATCCACACCGGCCTCAACCAGTGCCGCCACCCGGGCCTCGGTATCGCCACCGGTCCCTACGGCTGCGCCTGCACGGAGTCGGCCCTGCTCGTCCTTGCACGCCAGCGGGTAGTCTTTCGCTTTCTGAATGTCCTTTACGGTGATCAGGCCGCGCAATTCAAATTCGTCGTTAACCACCAGCACCTTTTCAATGCGATGGCGATGGAGCAGCTCCTTGACGTCCTCGAGATTGGCACCTTCCTTGACCGTCACCAGCTTGTCCTTGGCCGTCATGATATCCGACACTGGTGTGTCCAGACGGCTTTCGAACCGGATGTCCCGGCCCGTCACAATACCAACCAGATCCCGGCCATCCACTACTGGCAGGCCGGAAATGTTATTGGCCATGGTAATGTCGACCAGTTCCCGGACTGTGGTGTCGGGCGTTACGGTGATTGGATCCTTCACCACCCCACTCTCGTATTTTTTTACCTTGCGGACCGCTGCGGCCTGCTGCTCAACGGACATATTCTTGTGCATGATGCCGATGCCGCCTTCCTGGGCCATGGAGATGGCCAGGTCTGCTTCAGTTACGGTATCCATGGCCGCCGACACCAGCGGAATATTCAGTGTGATACCTTTGGTCAGTTGCGTCTGCAGGCTGACCTGGTGAGGAAGAACCTCTGAACGACTTGGAACGAGCAGTACATCGTCAAAGGTGAGGGCTTCTTCGGCAATTCGCAGCATTGGGATCCGCCTTTTGAACATGCTAGATTGGAGAATTCCGGTGCCGCATCCAGCAGGGTGCGGCAAAGCAAAATCCTTAATCGACCTATTATAAATGGGCCTTGGTTGACAGTAAACCGGCGTTATTTGGCGTTCGGGTTGCATCTTTTTGAATTTTCGCTATTTTTACCCTCCATTTTCGGCTTGTGCGTATGCATCAACACGGAGCGCCTCCCTTGGACAGCGGTTTTCAGGATTCCCGGCCACGGGCACTGAGTGTCAGCGAACTCAATCATCAGGCCCGCCACCTGCTTGAAGCCAGCTTCATGCAGGTGTGGGTGGAAGGCGAACTCTCCGGCCTGTCCCGCCCTTCTTCAGGCCATTGGTATTTTTCACTCAAGGACCGCAAGTGCCAGATCCGCTGTGCCATGTTCCGGGGTTTTAACCAGCGGGTTAAGGAAATCCCGAAAGAAGGCGAACAGGTACGCATCCGTGGCAAGGTCACCCTCTACGAGAACCGGGGTGACTTCCAGATTATCGTGGAGCATGTCGAGCCTGCCGGCCTGGGAGCACTGCAACAGGCTTTTGAGGAGCTAAAGCGGAAACTGCACCAGGAAGGACTGTTCGATGCCGCCCGCAAGAAACCGCTGCCTGCAACACCACGGCATATAGGGGTGGTCACCTCGCCAACCGGCGCCGCGATACACGACATTCTCACTGTGCTTGCACGGCGATGCCCGGCCATACCGGTTACCCTCTACCCCACGGCCGTCCAGGGTAAAGCCGCTACCACGGATATTGTTGGTGCCATTGCCCGGGCTGTACGCCACGGGGTTGCCGATGTCCTGATTATTGGCCGTGGGGGTGGCTCCCTGGAAGATCTCTGGTGTTTCAATGAAGAGGCCGTGGCCCGCGCCATCGCGCAATGCCCGCTGCCAACGGTCAGCGCGGTTGGCCACGAGGTGGATGTCACCATTGCCGATTTCGTGGCAGACCTGCGGGCCCCGACACCATCCGCCGCGGCCGAAAAAATCTCACCCGACCAGAACGACTGGCTGCGCCAGCTCAGGGAGCGGGAACTGAGACTGGCCGGTGCGGCCAGCCGCGCACTGAAGCGAATGGAAACGCGGCTGGAACACCTCTCCGCCCGACTAAGGGACCCCCGCAGGGAGCTGATGGAAAAAGCCCAGCGCATGGACGAACTGGACCTGCGGCTGGGCACTGCCATGGCCCAGCGGATTGAAAGGGACAGAGTCAGGGCCACCCATCTGGGCCAGCGCCTGGCGATGCAGTCTCCCGCCAGGCAGCTCAGTGTCAACCAGGAGAATGTCAGCCAGCTTACTGAACGACTGGTCCGGGCTGCCCGGGAAACGGTTACCCGCCGGCGGGAGCGACTGGAGCATATCGGCCAGACCCTCCACGTGGTCAGTCCCCTGGCCACACTTGGCCGCGGCTATGGGATCGTCCAGCAGGAGAACGGAGAGATCGTCCGTGACGCAGGAAGTGTCCGCCCCGGGGAGAAAATCATCGCCCGGGTAGCCAAAGGCCGGCTCGAGGCAAAGGTGACTTCAATCAATTCCGAAGACCAATAACCGTCAAAAAGACAGAAACTTAGCCTATGGTCTAGTAGTCCTGCCCCTCAAAGCGCTTACAGTTGTGAGTAATGCCCAATACAACAACAACGTTACGAGGTGGATGTTATGGACTACCACTCCGAATTCAGGCAATCCATCGACCAGCCTGAAGAATTCTGGCGTCACAAGGCAACTGCGATTGACTGGATCCAGCCCCCAAAAACCATCTGGCAGTCAACCGATAACGGCCATGGCGAATGGTTTCCGGACGGCGTCCTCAACACCTCGGATGTTGCACTTGATGCCAACATCCGCGCCGGACGTGGTGATCAGAAAGCGCTGATTTACGACTCACCGGTTACCGGCACCACCGACTCCTACACCTACAACGAACTTACCCGCGCAGTGGCAACCTTCGCCGGCGTACTTCAGGACCGGGGCGTTACCAAGGGGGATCGGGTGGTCATTTATATGCCCATGGTACCGGAAGCGGTGATCGCCATGCTGGGCTGTGCCCGTATCGGCGCGGTACATTCCGTGGTATTTGGTGGTTTCGCCTCCCATGAACTGGCAGTGCGCATTAACGATGCCACGCCCAAGGCGATCGTTACTGCCTCCTGTGGCATTGAGGTAAAAAAGGTCATCGAGTACAAACCACTGGTGGACAGGGCCATTGACCAGGCCGACCACAAACCGGAATGCTGCATTGTGCTTCAGCGCCCGCAGGTACGCGCGGAACTGAAAGGCGGCCGGGACTTTGACTGGCGCGAGCTGATGGCTCAGGCCAGTCCGGTGGACCCGGTGCCGGTCAAGGCCACTGACCCTCTCTACATCCTCTACACCTCCGGCACTACCGGCAAGCCCAAGGGCGTTGTTCGTGATAATGGTGGCCATGCGGTGGCCCTGCGCTACAGCATGCAACTGGTCTACGATGCCAGCCCGGGCGACGTTTACTGGGCCGCGTCTGATGTCGGCTGGGTAGTCGGCCACAGCTACATTGTCTATGCCCCTCTGTTTGCCGGGTGCACCACCATCCTTTACGAGGGCAAACCGGTCAAGACACCGGATGCCGGTGCCTTCTGGCGCGTGGTCCAGGACCACGGCGTCAACCTGCTGTTTACCGCACCTACTGCCTTCCGCGCGGTAAGAAAGGAAGACCCCGAGGCCGATCAGCTGTCGCGCTATGACATCAGTTCCCTGAAACGCGTCTTCCTGGCGGGTGAGCGGCTCGATCCACCCACCTATGAATGGCTGAAGGAGCATACCCGCCTGCCAATCCTTGACCACTGGTGGCAGACGGAAACCGGTTGGGCCATCTGCTGCAATCCGGTTGGCATCGAAATGATGGAGACGAAGCCCGGCTCTGCCACCGTGCCCTCACCCGGCTATAACGTCCAGGTGGTGGACATGGAAGGCAGTCAGGTTCCCGCCGGCGAACAGGGTCAGATCGCCGTGAAATTACCACTGCCGCCAGGCTGCATGACCACGGTCTGGGGTGATGATACCCGCTTCCGCAAGACCTACCTTGAGCCCATTCCGGGATTCTACAGCTCCGGTGACGGCGGCTTTATTGACGACGACGGCTATGTGTTTGTGATGGGGCGAACCGATGACGTCATCAATGTGGCCGGGCACCGGCTGTCGACCGGCGAAATGGAAGAGGTCGTCGCCTCCCACCCAGCCGTTGCCGAATGCTGTGTTGTCGGTGCCCACGACGAAATGAAAGGCCAGGTTCCCATTGGGCTGGTGCTGATCAAGGATGGCGCGACCATTGATCACGATGAGCTCGAAGACGAACTGATCGAAATGGTACGGGAAAAAATCGGTGCCATTGCCTGTTTCCGGAGGGCACTGGTGGTGGACCGGCTGCCAAAGACACGGTCTGGCAAGATCCTGCGCCGGGTTATCCGCCAGATTGCCAATGGCGAAGACTATGCCGTGCCCAGCACCATTGATGATCCGGCAATACTGGAAGAGATCAGCCAGAAGCTCAAACACTGATTGCGGTTCAAACGCTGATAGAGGCGCTGCTGCCAGATACCAACAGCAAACC
>CAZFPG010000260.1:1536-5080 GCA_964521055.1 uncultured Marinobacter sp. | reverse complement strand
ATTAACGATCAATTAGGTGGTGCAGGCTTTGCCTCCTTCCAGACAAATGCCTCCGGTGTGGCTGATGGACTTGAGATCCGTTCAACTCAGGAGCTGGAGTTCTCGAGCGTTGGTTCCGGTTTCGGTGGAACCATTGCCAGTGGCACAGTTGCCGTAGACAACGGTAGCCTGGATTCAGTCGGTGTAGACACGGTAGCTAACGCCAACGACGCCATCCTCCGTATGGACGCCGCACTGGACACGGTAAACGCATTCCGCTCCGAGCTCGGTGCTGTGCAGAACCGCTTCGAGTCCACCATTGCGAACCTGAGCACCTCGGTTGAAAACCTGAGTGCCTCCAACAGCCGTATCACGGACGCCGACTTTGCAGCGGAAACTGCGAACCTGTCCAAGTCCCAGGTACTGCAGCAGGCTGGTATCTCGGTACTGGCACAGGCCAACGCACGGCCTCAGCAGGTTCTGTCCCTCCTGCAGTAAATGGGGCATAGCGGTACAAGCCGGGGCCTTCGGGCCCCGGTTTAAAGCCGTTTGAGGATAGCGAGGTGAGCTATGAATGACGTTAACCTGAACAGCCCGGATCTGAAGTTGGTTCGTACCAGTGAGCAGGCTCCGGCTCGGGCAATTTCGTCATCTCAGGCCGAAGGCAGGAATGCCTCAGCCCAGGCTGCACCTTCATCGGCTGGCCGTGCGGACCGTGTTCAGTCTCCCACCCAGGCTCAGGAGCCTTCGAAAGCCGAGCGGCTTGAGAAGCGCAATGAAGCCCAGCGGGAGCAACTGGATGAGGCGGTGTCGCAACTGAATGACTTTGTTCAGACCGTCCAGCGGGATCTGCAGTTTGAAGTGGATAATGACCTGGGGCAGACGATTGTGAAAGTGGTTGATCAGTCCACCCGGGAAGTTATCCGGCAGATTCCGGATGAGGTTGCATTGAGGTTGGCAGAAAACTTGCAGCAGGATGAACCGCTGACGTTGTTTAATATTAAAGTGTGAAGGCTTGCCGCTTTTACATCCGATGTGAGCAACGGTATTTCAGCACCGCCGCACCCGAGAGGGGCCGGCGGTGTTCTGCGTTTTGGGAGGGAGGCGTTCCCCCTCTCCCCTGGCCCCTCTCCCGCGAGGGGAGAGGGGGACCCATGGGTTGAACTGTGCGGGCTTTAGCCCCTCTCCCCTCGCGGGAGAGGGGGTATTACGGTTTACTTGTTGTTACAAAAAGGCGTAAGGAAAAGGCAAAGTTTTGCCGCCTTTTGCCGATAAACTGAACAGTATGGATTTTTCGCCCCCTTGAGGAGGCATGGTTATGGCAAGCATCTCATCGTTAGGCATTGGTTCAGGTGTTCTGAACTCGGATTTGGTCGAGCAGCTGGTGGCAGCTGAGCGCGAGCCAAAAGAGCAGCGGCTGAACTTCAGAACCGAGCGGACGGAAGCCAAACTGTCTGCCTACGGGCAGCTTCGCAGCGCCGTGACAGAATTGCGGTTGCCGATGCGTCAGCTGGGTTCTGCGGATGCCATGCGCTCTTTTTCCGCGGAATCCTCCGGCGGTAATGTTTCGGCGTCTGTTGATAGCAGTGTTGCCAGCCGTGGCACCTATAACCTGGATGTTTCGCAGATGGCGGAAGCCAACGCACTGGCTTTCCAGAAGCTTGCAGACCGCGACTCCACCAGTGTTGGTAGCGGCACCCTCACCCTGGCGGTTGGTGACAAGACCACTAACATTACCATCGATGAAAACAATGACACGCTCCAGGGCCTTGCCAACTCGATAAACGATGCTGACGCCGGTGTGTCTGCCAGCATCATCAATACCGGTGATGGCTATCGTCTGGTGCTGTCTTCCGATGAAACCGGCAGTGCCAACGCCATCAACATGAGCACCGACGCCGCAGCGGGCTCGGATCTTGCGAACTTTGTTGATGGAGCTGAGGAAACCGCCGCGGCCAAGGATGCCATATTCACGATTAATGGCATTGAGGTCACCAAGGGCACCAACACCGTAGATGACGTGGTTGACGGCGTCACTTTCGATATTACCGGTACAGGCACCTCCACGGTTAAAGTTGAGCAGGACACCGGTGCGGTTGCGGAGCGTGTTCAGGAGTTCGTCGACAAGTTCAATGCGCTCCAGAACACCATTCGGGACTTGACCAGCTTTGATCCCGAGAAGGGAGAAGCGAGTATTCTGACGGGTGATTCCACGGTTCGGAACATTCAGAACCAGCTCAAACGTGTACTTTCTGACATTGTTCCAGGCCTGGAAAATGCCAGTGTGCGTAGTCTGGCCGATGTGGGTATCTCAACCGATTTCGAAACCGGCGAGCTGCAGTTCAATAGCCAAAAATTCCAGCAGCAGCTTGCAGAAAACCCGGACGACGTCACTGCCCTGTTTGCGGAGCAGGGCAGAGCGACCGACCCGCAGGTTGAGTTTGTTCGCAGTGGCTCCAACACCCAGCCGGGTGATTACGATATCAATGTTTCCCAGATGGCCACCCGTGGTGCGCTTAATTATGACCTGAGTGGCGCCGGTGATATCAATGTTGCCGCTGACAGCTCTTTTACCTTCAGGGTTGACGGGCAAACGGATGCCACAATTTCCGTCGCTGAGGGCACCTATACCAAGGAGGACTTTGCGGCTGCACTGCAGGAGCAACTGAGCAACAATGCGGCCCTGAATGCCTCGGGCCGCTCTGTACAGGTTGATTTTGACGGTGCTGGCAATCTGTCGTTTACCTCAAATCGTTTTGGTAGCGAGTCAAACGTCAGCCTGACTTCTGTTTCCGGAGTTAATGAGCTCGCCACAAAAACCGGCGATGCCGGCCTTGATGTTCAGGGCACTATCAATGGTCAGACTGCCCAGGGTGATGGCCAGGTTCTCTTTCTGGGCAATCGTGACGGCGGTGATGCAGCAGGCCTTCAGGTCCGGATTACCGGTGGCGAGCTGGGTAATCGGGGTTCCGTTAAGTTCATCGAGGGAATCAGCGAGCGCTCGGTGGATGCGATCACCAGCATTCTTGGCGCCAACGGCGCACTGGATTCACGCACCAATAATCTGAATCGCGATCTGGAACGGATTGAGGAAGACAGGGAAAGGCTGGAGCTGCGTATAGAATCCTATCAGGAGCGGCTGATAAGTCAGTTCAGCGCGGCGGACTCGCTGATTTCCCAATTGAATAACACGCGAGATTACGTCACTCAGCAACTGGCTGCCCTGGCGCCCCAGAACAACAACAGCAACTAAACCGGCTATACTGGCTATAGCTGGCCCGAACACAGAACAACTGGCACGTGCTGGTGAATAAAGAGGCAGATTATGAACGGTTTACAGGCTTACCAAAGGGTCAACGCCCAGACCAGTATCACCGATGCAGACCCTCACAAGCTGATCCAGCTGCTTTACAACGGAGCTCTGGAGCGCATCAACATGGCCAAGGCGCGGATGCAGGCGAAGGATTTTGAGGGCAAGGGCAAACTGATCTCCAAGGCCATTGAAATTATCGGCGGCCTGCGCGGTTTCCTGGATTTCGACAAAGGCGGTGACCTGGCCCTGCGT
>CAZFPG010000260.1:0-1526 GCA_964521055.1 uncultured Marinobacter sp. | reverse complement strand
TGCGTCTGGAGTCGCTCTACGAGTACATGGAGCACACCCTGTTCGAAGCGAATGCCAAAAACGATGTGGCCAAACTTGATGAAGTTGCCGACCTGTTGCGCTCTATCAAGGAGGGGTGGGATGGTATTCGCGAAGAAGCGACTTCGCTGCAACAGCAGGCCGTGTGATTGCGGTTCGTTAGCCGGTTTCCGGTGTTGATTGCCGGATGGGTTCTGGTTGCAACGTTACTTGTCGGCGCTCCGTTCGCCTCGTCCGCAGAGCCGGAAACCGAGGAGCCCGTTACCTTTTCCATTCCTGATGTCTGGCCCTGGGCGTATGAAGACGACACGGGTGAGTTGCACGGCAGTCTGATCGAGGTTGCCACTCGTCTGTCAGACATGACTGGCGTTCCTGTAGTACCCCGCCTAAGGCCGTTGCGGCGGGCGATTGTGGAGCTTCGAACCGGGGAAGTGAACTTCAGTATCCTGTTCCAGACCCCCCAGATGGATGTTGAAGCAATCAACGTGTCTCCGGTGACCCAAGTGAATATCCTTCTGGCAGCCATGGCGGAGTCTGATTACCCGCTTACCCTGTCTGAGTTGAGGGGCAAGAGGGTAGCGTATATCCGCGGCACCTATCTCGGAGAGGCGTTCGAGAAGGACACCGAGGTTGTGAAGGTGCCGGTGAATGCCATCAGCCAGGCGGTGGAACTGCTCTCCCTCGGGCGCATTTCAGCAATATTGGCCAGCGACCACAATATATACCGCACCCTGTCTTCCATGGACCTGAGCAGGGACCTGTTGCGATATCACCAGCATGTACCCGGCCAGAAAGGCGTGCTGTACATGTCGAGGGCCGCAAGCCGCCCCGAGGTGGCCCGCAAGTTCAGCGTGGCCATCAAGCAGATGGAAGCTGACGGCGAACTCCAGCGGATTTTCTATGGCAGGTCCATGAGCACCAGCCAACCCGATACCCTCCTTTCCGCCCAATAGCCATTCCCCCCGCTGTCCCGTACAATATGCGGCTTATTTTCGATACATCCATTCTGTTCAGTCTGGAGCAAGGGCATGTCTGATATTAAAAAGGTGGTGCTGGCCTATTCCGGTGGCCTGGATACCTCGGTAATCGTTCGTTGGTTGCAGGATACCTATGAGTGTGAGGTAGTAACTTTTACTGCCGACATCGGCCAGGGCGAGGAAGTGGAGCCGGCGCGTACGAAGGCCAAGGCGCTGGGCGTCAAGGAAATCTACATCGAGGACCTGCGCGAGGAATTTGTACGCGATTACGTGTTCCCGATGTTCCGCGCCAACACCATCTATGAAGGGGAGTACCTGTTGGGCACCTCCATCGCACGCCCGTTGATCTCCCGTCGCCTGATCGAGATTGCCAATGAAACCGGCGCGGATGCCATTTCCCACGGCGCGACCGGCAAGGGCAACGACCAGGTGCGATTCGAGCTCGGTGCTTACGCCCTGAAGCCGGGTGTGAAGGTGATTGCCCCCTGGCGCGAGTGGGACCTGAACTCCCGCGAGAAGCTGCTGGCCTAT
>CAZFPG010000259.1:0-5126 GCA_964521055.1 uncultured Marinobacter sp. | reverse complement strand
GAGAACGTTGCCACCCATTCCTGGGAAGTGGCAACCCTGGCCCACGCCCTGGCCATTATCCGCAACCGCCACTTCGGCGGGAAGGTAAATGCTGACCGGATTGCGGCGGCAGCGCTCTATCACGATGCTACTGAAGTGATAACCGGCGATATGCCGACACCGGTTAAATACCACTCCAGGGTCATGCGGGAAGCCTTCGGGGACATAGAGCACAAGGCCGAGGCGGAGCTGCTTGCCCTGTTGCCAGACGATCTCCGGGATGATTTCGCGCCCTACATTCGCGAGTCCCAGCTGGCTACTGAGGATAAGGAACTGATCAAGGCAGCTGACCGGCTGTCAGCACTGTTGAAATGTCAGGCGGAAATGCAGGCGGGCAACAAGGAATTCGAGCCGGCGGCGGGCCATATCCTCAAAAAGCTTGAGGAAGATGCCCTGCCGGAGGTGATGTACTTTCTGGAAGTGTTTGCGCCGGGTTACCAGCGGCCGCTCGACAACCTTCTGGAATAAGGCTGGCGGCGGCCACTATGGTAGTTCAGTTCGCTGTCAGCTGTTGCCGGCGGAAGCCACCATGCCGCCCCGCAAACCATCCTGTCTGACGCTCTGGCGAACGATATCCTCGGGGCTGCCAGCCAGTTCCCGGAACATGCCCATGGAGCCCAGCAGGGCCGAGGATTCGTAGGGTACGAAGACCCGCTCGCCATTCTTGGCCATGTTCGGCAATACCTTGATATAACTCTGGCCCAGCAGGTAGCCGATAACCGTCTGCTTGTTGTCCTCGGTATCTCCGATGGCGCTCAACACCAGGCGGATGGATTCCTGCTCACCCTGGGCACGCAGGATCGCGGATTCCTTGTCACCCTCGGCATTGAGAATGGCGGATTCACGCTGGCCCTGGGCCATGGCAATGGCCGCGGACTTCTCACCTTCCGCCTCGGTGACCGTGGCACGGCGCTTGCGCTCGGCCGCCATCTGCAGACGCATGGCCTCTTCCACTTCCTCCGGCATGCTGATGTCCTGAACCTCAACGCGGGTCAGTTTCACGCCCCATTTGGAAGCGGCTTCTTCCATCTCCGCCTGAATGGCATTGTTGACCTCGCTGCGGGATTCGAACAGCTTGTCCAGTTCCATCTTGCCCACCACCGACCGCAGGGTGGTTTTCGCAAGCACTTCCACGGCCTGGCTCATGTTGGCCACTTCATAGACCGCACGGCGCGGATCGATGATCTGGTAGTAGAGCGCGCCATTGATGTTCACGGTGACGTTGTCGGTGGTCACCACCGGCTGGCCGGGGAAGTCCATAACCGTTTCACGGCGGTCAATGCGGGTTTCAAAGCTGCTGCTGGGGTGGTATTCGTCACCCATGCGGACATAACGGGTCATGATAATGGCCCGTGGGCGTTCAATGAACGGGATGATGATGTTCACACCGCTTTCCAGTACCCGGTTGAACGACCCCAGCCGCTCGATAACCATTACCTCGGACTGGCGTACGATAACCAGGCCCTTGGCGATGATGAAGATACCAATGACGACGAATATGAGGCTGATGACCAGCCCCGGGGAAATAACTGATTCCATGTTTACTGCTCCTTGTGATTGATCGTGTGTACAACGGCGGTGGTGCCGTCAAAACGTTCAAAGATGACTTCGGTACCTTCCGGTAGCTCGGTCATGCCGGTATCGCTGGTACGCAGGCGATAGAAGTCGCCATTCACCGTGATGCCGGTAGCATTGTCGAAATCCCGTTTCAGGGTCCGGTAGCGCCTGCCCTGCTCGACACCGGTCCCTGTCGTACCGTAAGCCACGCCTTTCGGAGAAAACCGGGGCCGGATCCAGCGCACGGCCACGGGCACCAGTATGCCGGAAAACACCCCCATACCCACGAGCTGCCACTCGAATGGCACCCCCAGGAAGGCAAGTACTGCCGTCAGCGCGGCAGCAAGCCCCAGCGCCAACAGAACCAGAACGCCGGAGGTCAACTCCGTAAGGCTCAATATCAGGGCAAGAATCAGCCAGAGATGCGCGAGACTCCATTCCATATACAGACATCCATAAGTGACAGAAGAACGATAGGTACGGGGGATTGTACCCTGTCACCGCGGCATGGGTCACCGAAAGTGACTCTATTGCCCCGGGTGTTGCTGCATTATTGCCATATCCCCTGGCGGGACACCTGTTAGAGTAAGCAGCACATCGCATAACAAGAGGTCACCGACGATGAAGGATCTGAACAACAGGGTAGCTGTGGTAACCGGCGCGGGCTCGGGCATTGGCCGGGCACTGGCTGTCGCGCTCGCGGCGAAGGGGTGTCGCCTGGCACTGTCTGATGTGAATGAAGAGGGTCTTGCCGAAACCGCCGCCGCATGCAGCACCACCGAGGTCAGAACCTATCGTCTGGACGTGTCGGACCGGGATGCGATATACGCCCATGCGGATCAGGTGGTGAGTGACTTCGGACAGGTCAACCTGGTGATCAACAATGCCGGCGTGGCCCTGTCGTCCAGTGTCCGGGAAATGACCGACGAGGATTTCAAGTGGATCATGGATATCGACTTCTGGGGGGTAGCCCACGGTACCCGTGCGTTTTTGCCGCACCTGATTGCCTCGGGGGCAGGCCATGTGGTTAACATCTCCAGTGTCTTCGGCCTGATCGGAGTGCCCAAGCAAAGCGCCTACAACGCCGCCAAGTTCGCGGTCCGCGGCTTCACCGAGTCCCTGCGCCAGGAAATGAAACTGGAAAAGCAGCCGGTTGCCGTGAGCTGCGTGCACCCGGGTGGTATCCGCACCAACATTGCCAATTCGGCCCGCATGGGCAAATCCGAGAATGCCGAAGCCCAGCGCAAGGGTTTTGACAAGATTGCCATGACAACCCCCGAGAAAGCGGCCGGTATCATTGTCAGGGGCATCCTGAAGGACGAATCCCGCATTCTCGTCGGGCCGGATGCCTGGGGCATTGATGCCCTGAACCGGGTACTGGGTTCCGCGTACCAGCCGCTGGTAGAGCGTTTTTCCCGTAAGAATCTTTACATCTGATCCGTTTTCATCGCCAGCCGTAATTCCCTGATCGGGGGCAGGCAGGCTGCCGGGGTGATTGAAGCCCGGTAGCTGCCCCTGTATATTTTACGTACAGCTCCTGAACACATAGGGGCTGTATGTCAGGGAAAGAGGCAGCATGAAAACACCACAGCACCCGGATCTTGGTGCTTCTTTAGAACAAAGCCGCTCAGGGCTCCGCGATTTCCATCGCCGCTCACTGATGCGCGCGCTGTTTCTGGTTACCGGTTCCGCGCTGGTGGTTTTTGGCTGCCTGCAGATATTCAATGGCTATCTCTGGCTCGCCGCCGGGGAGTTTATTGCCAGTATGGTGTTGTTCCTTGGTGTTATCCGGATCAACCGCACTCCCCACCTCCAGGCCTGGATCTACAGCTATCTGGTCACCGGATTCTCATTCGCCCTGCTTATCATGCTCGTGCCCGACGCATCCGTTGCCGCCTTCGTCTGGGTTCTGATGATGCCGGTTCTTGCCTATCTCCTGCTTGGCAAGAAAGAGGGCTTCCTGCTCAGTGCGCCGTTCATGCTGGCGGGGTGTGTGGTCTACTACTTCCACCTGGAGTTCATTGCCGACGCACGGAGTATGATCGACCTGCTGAACATGGTGCTCTGTGCCGTGCTGATGCTGGGCTTTATCCACTTCTATGAAACCCGCCGCGAGGAAGCGGAACAGAAACTGTTCACTTTGGCGCAGACTGACGCACTCACCGGCCTGTCCAACCGTGCCAGCTTCCAGAGCGCCCTGAGCCGGACCCTCGCCGAGTGCAAACGCAGCGGTTCCGGATTTGCCCTGGTGATCATGGACATTGACCACTTCAAGGTGGTGAATGACACCATGGGCCATGATGCTGGAGATCACGTGCTGAGAAATATTGGACAGCGGCTCACTGAGCGCCTGCGCACCACCGATTCCGTTGGCAGGCTGGGGGGAGAGGAATTCGGGTTGATTCTGCGGGACGTAAAACCGGAAGATTCCTTCGAACTGATGGACGAACTGCGCCAGCGCATCGCTGACAGCAAACTGCCTTATGGTGAGGCTGTTATCCAGGTAACGGCATCGTTCGGTATTGCCCACTACCCTGATCACGGCGCCGAAGTTGAAACCCTCTTCCGGACTGCTGACCGCTGCCTGTTCAGTTGCAAACGTGCGGGCCGTAATACGGTTGCCAGAGCTGGTGTATCGTCGGTGAAAGGACAGCGTCTTGCGGGCGGATCGGTTTAATCAGATAAGGTGATTTCTGAAGAGAATGACTCCGAAATTCGGGTCGTAGGCCGGTACCTCACTGCCAAAACCGTGCGGAGCCATGGATGGCGGAGCCCGAGCCGCACAGGGACGTCTTGAGGCGTGTTTTGGCAGTGAGGTACCGGCCTACGACTGCACGGACTCAGAACTCGCTTCCTGAGGTCACTGGATAGTCCGACGATTACCCTTCTGGTACTGCGGAGCAATATACTCGTTGATCTGCTCCTTGAACCGGGCAATCAGTTCGCTGTTGTCATGGTCCCATGGGTGGAAACCGGGTTTGAAATATTCCAGCCAGGTGGGGATCAGGCTTGAGAAGGTTCCGTTCTTGCCCCACATGCGCCACAGGCCACGGGCGCTGTCCTTCAGAGAGAAGTTCTTGCGGTCGTTCAGCATCATCCGCGTAGTGAAGTAACTGGCCATCACGCCCAGTGCCGCAGTGCTGAACGCCAGGTAGAAGGTCCGTTCGGCGTAGGTGCCGCCGGCCTGGTTGAAGACATCGTAGGCTACCGCCTTGTGTTCGGTTTCTTCAATCGCATGCCATACCCACAGCGGACGCATGGTCTCGTGCATGTCCTCGCGAACGTCGTCCCGTTCCAGCAGCATGTCCGCCATCATCGCCGTCATGTGTTCCAGGGCGCAGGTGATGGCCAGCTGGTGGCGTTCAGGCAGCTTCCTGGCAATGCCCAGCACCACTTCCAGGTGCGCCTCCAGCTCCTCCACCGGCATGCCCTGATCCCGCACGTGCTGGTTCATGGACTTGTGCTCCAGGGAGTGCATGGCTTCCTGGCCGATAAAGAAGGGCCCGTCGGCCGTCATGCGGAAGCCGACA
>CAZFPG010000258.1:0-5141 GCA_964521055.1 uncultured Marinobacter sp. | reverse complement strand
AACCTTCGACCAATTGGTTAAAAGCCAACTGCTCTACCAACTGAGCTAACGACCCGCAACTACCAGCCCGTTTCCGGACCTGGAACCAAACGATGACTCAGCCCACCGCTTCATTCGCAATTTGGTGGGTCGTGAAGGATTCGAACCTTCGACCAATTGGTTAAAAGCCAACTGCTCTACCAACTGAGCTAACGACCCAAACGAGGCGCATATAGTAATGATTTTTCAGCGCCGATCAACCCCTAATTCCCAGGTTTCTCAACATTCTTCACGCCCCGGGGAAATCAGGTGTTGCCGGAATCCAGATACTTCTGTGCCAGCTTTGCGGCACTGGTATCCGGGTAATCCTCGATCACGGTTTCCATACGTGAGCGGGCCTGCTCTTTGTTGCCCAGCCGGTCCAGGGTGACTCCCAGCTTGTAAACTGCGTCCGGGGCCTTGCGATGATCACCGTACCGGGTGGCGACAATCGTGAACGCCTGCCGCGCCTGCTCAAGCTGATCCTCAACCAGGTACACCTCACCCAGCCAGTAATAGGCATTTACCGTGAGGTCGCCTTCGTCGTACTCATCAATAAAGTCGTACAACCCGTTAATAGCCTGGTCGTAGTTCTTTTCCTGATGGATCAGGGTCTGGACCTTCTGGTAGGCGTTTCGCTCCTCGTCGGATGGTTGGCGGTAGATCTTGGTTTTGACACCCGAGTCACCACCCCCTGAATCCGACTCACCGGTGTCCCGGTTACTTTCCGGCGCTTCAGACACCTTTTCCGAAAGCTTCAGGATACGCTGGTCCAGATCAATGTAACGGTCCCGCGATTGCTTGGTCAGCCTGTCAATCAGGTTTTGCTGCTCTTCTACCCGCCCCTGCAGCCGGCGAACTTCGCCCTGCAATTGCTGGATCATGTAGAACAGCTCCGCATTGGCCTGACTGTTACCGGCCTTGCGCTCGGCTTCCGACGAATTGTTCTGGAAAACCGGGGAAACGGATTGCGCCAGGGCACTACCCGCCGGCCCGAAGGCCAGCGGGAGCAACACTGTCGCCATGAGCAGATGTCTCATGGGGTTCGCCTGTTACTGGAAAACAAGTTCAACGCGACGGTTCTGGGCCCAGGCACTCTCACTGGACTCCATAACGGCCGGTTTCTCTTCACCATAGCTGATGGTTTCAGTCTGGCTACGGGATGCCCCGTTGACGATCAGGAAGCGCTCAACAGCATTGGCACGACGCTCACCCAGTGCCAGGTTGTATTCCTTGGTACCGCGCTCGTCGGCATGACCTTCAATGCGTACGTTCTGATTGGGATTCGCCTGCAAATAGCGGGCATGGGCAACCAGTACTTCACGGGCTTCCGACTTGATCTCGGCAGTGTCAAAATCGAAGTAGAAGGTGGTGATTTCACGCATCGCCTCTTCTTCAGCACTCTGTGCACGCTCCTCAGCGGCACGGCGCTCTTCTTCAGTCATATCCGAGGAGGACACACCACCCTCGTCGTCGCCACCGTAAACGGTGCTGCCTCCATCCTGGTCTACAGCAGATACACCAGAATCGCCGACACCATCCTCGGTGGTCTCGCCAGTGCTGCTACAGCCGGCGATCAGACCCAGAGACAGTACCAGGGCCAGTGCTTTGTGTTGCGTTGTCATGTTCATAATCACTTCCTTCCTGTTGATAGGCTATTGTTCATGAATGCAAACGAACCCAACGGGTTCGGGGTTCCTGCTTAACGTACAATTGGTGACCATGCCGGTTCGCGGACATCGCCCTTTGAAGCGGGCAGACTATAAGCTGCGCCGCCATCCGCGGCAATTACAGTTAGTACACTGTTTCCGCCCTGCTTGGTGGCATAGATCAGCATGCGGCCGTTGGGCGCAACACTGGGTGATTCATCAGACTCTGTACGGGTAAGGACAGTCTCCTCTTCCGTTCTCAGGTCCGTGCGGGCGATATGAAACGCCTTGTTCCGCTGATGCACATAATAGACGTATTTACCGTCGTTGTCGGGGCGCGGCCTGGCATTGTAGCGACTGCCAAAGGTAATCCTGCGTGGCTCCGCGTCCTCACTGGCCTTGTGATAGATCTGGGGGCCTCCGGAACGGTCAGACGTGAAGAAGAAACCCTCACCGGTGTGATCCCAGGTGGGCTCGGTGTCGATGGACCAGTGATTGGTCAGTCGCTTCAGGGAACGGCTCTCAATATCCAGCTTGTAGATTTCCGCGTTACCGTCCTTCGACAGGGTGATCAGTAGCGAGCGGCCATCGTCAGACCAGGCGGGGGCCGAGTTCAGGCCCCGGAAATCAGCAATGCGGGTACGGTTACCTGAAGACAGCTCGTGTATATAGATGGCGGGCTTGCCGGTTTCAAACGACACGTAGGCAAGCTTACTGGCATCCGGAGACCATGCCGGCGAAAGGATGGGCTCGTTGCTTTCCAGCCGCACCCTGGCCCGCTTGCCATCCACATCGCTGACCTGGAGGCGATAAAGGGACTCGCCGCCGGAACGCTCGAGGGTGACATAGGCCAGCTTGGTGGAAAACGCTCCGGGTACACCGGTGATCGCCTCATACACCCGGTCGCTGATATGATGGGCGAGGCTCCTGGTGCTGTTAACCGACGAGGAGGCGGTTGACCCCATTATACGTTCTTCACGATTGACATCGAACAGCTCGTAGCGGGCTTCGACCTTGTCGCCCTTACGAGTCAACTGGCCAACCAGTACATAACGCTGGCCAAGCAAACGCCAGTCGCGGAAGTAAAGCTCATCACCTTTGGAAGGCAGGCTGAGCATTTTTTCTGCTGGCAGCGGCCTGAACTCCCCGGTCATGGTGAGATCGTCCTGGACAATACTGCTTATCTTGTCGCCCGAGGGCATGTCCCCGGATTCAGAAAAAGGAACGACTGCCACCGGGATGGCGGAGTCTGCCCCCTCGGTAATTCTAATCAGCAATTCGGCACTGGCGGGGTTGCCTGCAATGGTCACAACGACCATCAACAGCCATGCTGCTGCCACCTTTGGAAGCCTTGTGCCTGTCATTGTCCGGTTCGTCATCTGTGTTCCCATCATCCTTATTTCAACCGCCGCGGGTTGAATTCAATCGTAAACTGGCGGAAATAGCGTTCAAATGTGTCGCGATCATCCGGAATCGGATAGCGGCTCAGCGATTTCACGGCCCCCAGCGCCGAGTTATCAAACGCGGTATTACCACTGCTGGAGACAAGCTTTACCGAGGCAAGTTCACCGGTTGGCAACAGGGTGATCTGCAACCTGGCCGTCATTTCTTCTGTTGCCGACGACGGTGGATACCAGGCCTGGCTCAGCCTTTCGCGAATCAACGCCTGGTATTTCTGGCTCTCGGACAGCATCTGGGCTTCACGGGCCTTGGCTGCCGCCGCTTCACGGCGCTGCCTCTCCTCGGCCTGACGTTGCTGCTCTGACTCATCCGCCAGGGCCTCAAGCTGTTCTTCCTTCAGGCGGCGTTCACGCTCCTTGCGTTTACGTTCAGCCTCGAGCCGTTCTTCCTCCTCCCGGGCCTTGCGCTCTGCTTCTTCGCGCTTGCGCTGCTCTTCGGCACGGCGCTTTTCTTCCTCAGCCTTGCGGGCCGCCTCTTCCTGGCGTCGCTTCTCTTCCTCGGCTTTCTGGCGCTCACGTTCTTTTGCTTCGGCCTCGGCTTTCTGGCGAGCGGCCTCTTTCTCCGCCTTGCGCTGCTGCTCCCGCTCACGCTCTGCCGCTTCTTCCTGGCGCTGACGTTCCTGTTCGCGTTCCTTTTCCTGCTGGATGCGGCGCGCTTCTTCCTGCTCGCGCTGCTCTTCTTCCGCTTCGGCCTGCCGACGCTGCGCCTCTTCCTGCTGTCGCCGCTTTTCTTCCTCTTCCTGCCGCCGTTCTTCGTCCCGGTCAGGCTGGTCTACCGGTTCCGTAACGGGGCTGGGCTCCGGCTCGTTCTGGGTAATCAGGCGCGCGGCAATACTCGGTGGCTGCGGATCGTCCCTGGGAACAGACCAGGTCCAACCCGCCAGTGCCACGCCCAGAATCAGCCCGTGCATGAGAACGGACAGCAAGACAGGCGACTTCCAGGGTGGCTGCCCGGTAGTGGTTACATCACGCTCATGACCTCTCACAAAAATCTGCCTGCCCTGTACTCACTCATCGTTGGTGGCTGCTTCGGTAATAAGACCCACATTGGTGGCGCCCGCCGCCTGCAACTGGGACATCAAGCGTACCACCGTACCGTATTCCACATGTTCATCCCCCCGCACCAGAACTTCACGGTCGGTGCGCTGGGAAAGGATCTTGGATATCCGCTCACGAACATCCGACAGTGACATCGGGTCGCTGCTTTCGTCCCCGACGTCCATGAAATAAGCGCCATTGCTGTCCACCGACACCACAATGGATTCCACGTTCTTGTCGGACTGGATCGGCTCAGAGGTTGTCTCTGGCAGGTCCACCTTGACGCCCTGCACCAACATTGGCGCTGTCACCATAAAGATGATCAACAGCACCAGCATTACGTCGATGTAGGGCACCACGTTGATTTCCGACATCGGCTTGCGGCGATTTGCCGGCATCATTCCCATGCCTTTCATGTTCCTGCACTCCCGATTGTCTGCCTGTTACTGACAACGCCCATCACGCGGCCGATTGCTCGCTGCTGTGCACCCGGCGATGAAGGATGCTGGAAAACTCCTCGGCAAAGGTTTCGTAGTTCTTCAGCAATGCGTCCGATATTGACGAGAAGCGGTTGTAGGCGATAACCGCCGGAATCGCCGCAAAAAGGCCCATGGCCGTGGCGATCAGGGCCTCGGAGATACCCGGCGCAACCGTTGCCAGGGTGGCCTGTTGTACCTGCGCCAGGCCACGAAACGAATTCATGATGCCCCAGACGGTACCGAACAGACCGATATAGGGACTGGTGGAGCCGACCGTTGCGAGAAATGGCAGATGCATTTCCAGCCTTTCCTGTTCACGGGAAAACGCCACGCGCATGGCACGCTGGGTACCCTCCATGACGGCATCGGCATCGCGACTTTGCTGGCGCAGGCGGGAAAACTCCTTGAACCCTGCCCGGAACAGAGATTCCATACCGGAAAATGGTGTGGGGTTGCTGTTCACTTCACGGTAAAGCTGCCCCAGGTCCAGGCCGGAC
>CAZFPG010000257.1:0-5172 GCA_964521055.1 uncultured Marinobacter sp. | reverse complement strand
CGAAAAGTGATTTCAAAGCTCCTGTAAGCATATTGTCTGCTTCTGCTTTTTCTTCGCAGCAGCCTTGGCCTTCTTCTCATCGAAGATTTTCTTGCCGTAGTCCATTATCTTACAGACGATCGGATCGGAATCCGTAACCTGAACCAGGTCAAGAGACGCTTCTTCTGCCTGCTTGATTGCATCTTCGATCGATACGACACCGACCTGATTGCCTTCGGCATCTATCAGACGGACTTCAGTTGCGTCAATATTCTCATTGATCGGCGCTTTTGGTGTACGCCCACCCCGATTCGCTCGCTGTTTAATAATCAGATCTCCGTTTTGGTTCTGCCTTTGCGGTTGATTTCGTCAGCCATCAGCTGTTCAAACGCTTCCAGCGATAAAGTCCCCAAATCTTCGCCTTTGCGGGTTCTCACCGCAACGGCGTTGTTCTCGACTTCTTTGTCGCCGACAACAACAAGAAAAGGGACTTTGTTAATAGTATGCTCGCGGATTTTAAAGCCGATCTTCTCGTTTCTCAAGTCGGCATTAACCCTATAGCCAAGGGAATCCCATTTTTTTGCAAGATTCTGGCAATAATCACGCTGATTGTCGGTAATATTCAGCACCGCAATCTGGGTTGGGGCCAGCCAGGTCGGAAAAGCACCCTCGTATTCTTCAATCAGAATACCGATAAAGCGCTCGAATGATCCCAGAACTGCCCTGTGCAGCATAACGGGGGTCTTGCGCTCGGAGTTGTCCGCAACATATTGCGCGCCCAAACGCCCCGGCATGGAAAAATCGACCTGAATGGTACCACACTGCCACACCCGGCCGATGCAGTCTTTCAGTGAAAACTCGATTTTCGGGCCGTAAAACGCACCTTCGCCGGGCAATAGTTCCCAATCCACGCCTTCACGGTTGAGGGCCTCTTCCAGAGCGGCTTCTGCCTTGTCCCAGACTTCATCCGAACCAACGCGTTTTTCCGGGCGGGTGGACAGCTTGTAGAGGATTTCCGTAAACCCGAAATCCTTGTAGATCTCGTGGAGCATCTGGATAAAGTCAGACACTTCCTGCTGGATTGCGTCTTCCTCGCAGAAAATGTGTGCGTCGTCCTGGGTAAACCCGCGAACCCGCATCAGCCCATGCAAGGCACCCGAGGCTTCGTTGCGGTGGCAGGAACCGAATTCAGCCAGGCGCAGGGGCAGATCCTTGTAGCTCTTCAGGCCCTGGTTGAATACCTGCACGTGGCACGGGCAGTTCATGGGCTTGATGGCGTAGTCGTGTTTCTCGGACTCCGTAGTAAACATGTCGTCCTTGAACTTGTCCCAGTGCCCGGACTTTTCCCACAGTGACCTGGAGACGACCTGCGGCGTCTTGATCTCCTGATACCCGTGCTCATGCTGCTTGCGGCGCATGTACTGCTCGATTTCCTGGTACAGGGACCAGCCATCCGGGTGCCAGAACACCATGCCCGGCGCCTCTTCCTGCATGTGAAACAGGCTCAGTTTCTTGCCAATCTTGCGGTGATCGCGCTTTTCCGCCTCTTCAAGGCGATGGAGATAGGCCTTCAGGTCTTTCTTGTTGCCCCAGGCCGTACCGTACACGCGCTGCAACTGCTCGTTGCTGGTATCACCGCGCCAGTAGGCACCGGCCACCTTGGTCAGCTTGAAGGCCTTGAGCTTGCCGGTGCTGGGCACGTGGGGGCCACGGCACAGGTCAATAAAGTCGCCCTGGCGGTAAAATGACAGGTCCTCATCGCCGGGAATATCCTCAATGATACGAACCTTGTATTCCTCACCCATTTCATCAAACAGGCGCACAGCTTCATCCCGGGACATAACTGAGCGGTGGACAGGAATATCCTGTTTAGCGAGCTCTTCCATGCGCTTTTCAATCCGTGCCAGATCCTCATTGGTAAATGGGCGGTCGAATTTGAAATCGTAATAGAAGCCGTTATCCACCACCGGGCCGATGGTGACCTGGGCTGAAGGAAACAGTTCCTTGACGGCCATCGCCAACAGATGGGCTGTGGAATGACGAATGATATCCACGCCTTCTTCATCCCGCTCGGTAACAATGGCGAGATCAGCGTCTTCCTCAATGGGGTAACTGGTATCAACAAGCTTTCCGTTGACACGGCCGGCAATAGCGGCCTTGGCAAGACCGGCCCCGATGTCTGCGGCAACATCGTGAACGGTGACAGATTCGGCAAAACTGCGGTGACTGCCATCCGGCAGGGTAACAACAGGCATAGTTAGCTCCTTGAGTCCCAGAGGTGATCCGTACCAAAGACCACATGTTGACGGTTGGCCGCGATACAAACCGCGGACCGTTGCGCGCAGGAGTTTAACAGAAAAAAGCCCGGCAGGTTAATGCCGGGCTTCAGGGATGACTACAAGTCGTAGGCGCTTGCCTCTTCGGGCGTTCGTCGCCGCAACTGGCCGAATGCCACAAGGCCGAGCAGGATCAGTGCAGGAATGAACATAAGCTCCTTGGGCGGGCGCTCGTTCTCAACCTGGACGGAATCAATGGTCCAGCCAAAGCTGATTCCGGCGTCTTCCGCGGGGCTGTCAAAGCCTACTGAATCCACCACCATCTTCTCACCGTCGCGAGACAGCTCCAGGCCTGCCTCTCTCAGTCTTTCCTCGGGAGTCTCTGCTTCCGGTAACGGCAGACTCAGATAGGTCGACACTTCATCTCCATCCAGCGCAATGCCCGATGCCTGGAGGACGATTGAGCCATCCGCGGGTACATTCTCGACATGCTCTGCAATCTCTGCAGCTGGCCGATCCTGGGTTGCCGGGTACACCATATCCCACCAGTAGCCGGGACGGAAAAGTGTAAAGGTGATCAGCAACAACAGTGCCGATTCCCATTTATAACTCTTGGTGAACCAGTATCCCTGCGTGGCGGCCGAGAAAACCAGCATGGCCGTTACCGCACTCGCCACGGTAATCAACAAGTCCAGCCAACCGGTAAGCCCAATCAACAACAACTGGGTGTTGAAGATGAACATGAATGGCAGGATGGCCGTCCGGATATCGTAGGTGAAACCCTGGATACCCGTTTTTATCGGATCGGCACCCGAGATGGCCGCCGCCGCGTAGGCGGCCAGGCCCACGGGCGGCGTGTCATCCGCCAGTATGCCGAAGTAGAACACAAACAGGTGTACCGCGATTAACGGCACCAACAGGCCATTCTGGGCGCCAAGAGTAACGATCACTGGCGCCATCAGCGTGGAAACCACGATATAGTTGGCGGTTGTGGGCAGCCCCATCCCCAGAATCAGGCTGATGATGGCGGTAAAGATCAGCATCAGCAGCAGGTTGCCGCCGGATATGAATTCCACAAACTGGGTCATAACCAGCCCGACACCGGTCAGGGTGACCGTGCCGACCACGATACCGGCTGTAGCGGTTGCCACACCGATACCAACCATGTTTCTGCCGCCCGTCACCAGAGAATGGACAAGGTCAACAAACCCGGTTTTCGTCGCCGCCAACAGCTTACCGTTCTTGCGGAAGAATGTTTTAAGCGGACGCTGGGTAACCACGATGAAGATCATAAATATTGTCGCCCAGAACGCGGACAACTGCGGTGAAAACCGTTCTACCGTCAGGCACCAGACCAGAACAACCACAGGCAACAGATAATACAGGCCGGTTTTGACCGTCGCCCCCACGTCCGGCAGTTTGTCCATCGCCGCTTCAGGATCGTCCTCTGCAAGGTCGGGGAATCGCGTTGCATACCACACCAATCCGATATAGGTCAGAAGCAACAGCGGCCCCAGAACCCAGACAGCCGCTTCACCCAGCACCACCTTCAGCCAGCCGATGCCGTAATAGACAATGAACGTGAGAGCGCTCAGGCCAAGCAGAATCACAACCCAGTTCAGCATTCGCTGCGCCAGGGTCGGGCGATTGAGCCGTTCAATGCCCTTCATCTTCAGCTTGCAGGCTTCCAGGTGAACAATGTAGATGAGCGCCACGTAGGAGATCATTGCCGGCAGAATGGCGTGCTTGATGACTTCCAGATAGGAAATGCCCACATACTCGACCATCAGAAAGGCTGCAGCACCCATGATTGGGGGAGTGAGCTGGCCGTTGGTGGATGCGGCCACTTCGACGGCACCAGCCTTGGTGGCCGGGAAGCCAACCCGTTTCATCAACGGAATGGTAAAAGTACCCGTTGTTACCACGTTGGCAATCGACGAGCCGGAGATAACGCCACTCAGGCCACTGGAAACAACCGCTGCCTTGGCGGGGCCGCCACGCATGTGCCCCAACATGGCGTAGGCAACCTGGATGAAGTAGTTGCCGGCACCTGCCCGCTCCAGAAGTGCACCAAAGAGAACGAACAGAAAGACGAAGCTGGTAGAAACACCCAGGGCAACACCGAAAACACCTTCCGTACCCAACCACATGTGGGAAGAAAGCTTGCTGAAGCTTGCACCCTTGTGGGAGATAACATCCGGCATGTACGGGCCGGCCAGTGCATAGACAAGAAAAACGCCCGCCACGATCGTCAGCGGCAGTCCCAGCGCCCGGCGGGTAGCCTCAAGCAGCAGCACCATACCACCAAGGGCCACAATCAGGTCCTGGAGTATGGGCGATCCCGGACGCCTAGACAGCTCGTCGTAGAAAAAGTACAGATAGGAAGCTGCAAAAGCGGCAGCCAGTGCAAGAATCCAGTCATAGAATGGAACATGATCAACATTCCTGCCACGAATCATCGGGTAGGCAGAAAAAGCCAGGAAAGTGGCAAATGCAAGATGGATAGATCTCGATTCCGTCGAGTTGAATACACCAAACTCGACGATATAAGGAAGCGGAGAGGCTATCCACAACTGAAAAAGTGACCAGAGCAGGGGAACAATAAAGAGTATTCTGGCAGCCATGCCAGTGGCGGCTCTTCCACCGGTTTCGGTCTGGAGAACCTCTGCAACTTTCTTTCTGTCCATGGTATCCCCGGCTCTCGGTTCGCTATCGGTCATAGCTGGATCCTGTATGAATATAGCGGGTCGGAGATCAAAACACCGCAGGCTGGTCAGCCTGCGGTGTCGTTGCTTTACCGGTTACAGGATCAGTCGATCAGGCCGGCTTCTTTGTAGTATTTCTCAGCACCTGGGTGCAGGGGTGCACTCAGAGCGTCGGATACCATTTCTTCCTTTTCAAGAACACCGACTGCCGG
>CAZFPG010000256.1:0-5202 GCA_964521055.1 uncultured Marinobacter sp. | reverse complement strand
GGGGCCGTTCGGAGATATAAGCCTGCGCAGGCCCGGTTAATCGAGAGGCAATCAGTCAATGACCCCAGAGGAGTTTGAAACCCTGCTGGAAACGATCCCCGACGCCCGTGATGGTCTGACTCGCACGGAGCGGATCATTCTGTACGTGCTGCAGGAAACCCAGCGTGAACTGAACGGTCGCAATGTGCCAACGGTGATGCTGTATGGCCGGGTGGTGGAATACGTCAATATCACCGAGGCGGAACTTCATGTTTACCTGGACAGGCTGGGGGTCAGGGAGAGCAATTTTCTACAAGACCAGAGCCCTCCACTATGATGGACTCTTCCTGACACAGGATGAGACATGAAAGACAAGGCAGACTATTCAACCGCGAAGGTTCTGGGCGGCCTGGAACTGCTCAGCGCCGAGTATTATCGCCAGAATTTCGCGAAGCACACCCATGAAGGGTATACGGTGGCGGTGATCGAGCGCGGAGCCCAGCGCTTTTACCGCACCGGGGGGCAGCATGTGGCCAACCAGGACAGCATCATCCTGGTCAATGCCGACGACGTCCACACTGGCCAGTCCGCCACGGACTATGGTTGGGCCTACCGCGCCATGTACCCGACGCCGGAGCAGTTCAAGACGGTGTGCGCCGATCTGTTCGAGGGCCGGGAGGGCATTCCTTATTTTCCCCAGGCCGTGGTACGGGATCCGGAACTGGCCGCGCAGATGCGTCTGGTGTTCGGTCAGTTTCGCTGCAGTCGGGACCGGCTGCTCAACGAGACCCTGCTGTATTCCGTGATGACCCGGCTGGTTCTGCGTCATTCCCGGTCACGCCATCAATTTCGCCAGGAAGCCGCGCCCACTCGGGCACTCAACCTGGTGAGAGAGTATCTCGACGATTACCCGGCTGCGGACGTATCCCTGGAGGACCTGGCGAGACTGGCAAACCTCAGCGCCTACTATCTGTTGCGCCAGTTCAAGCGTCACTTCGGGCTTCCGCCCCACGCCTACCAGGTTCAGGCGCGTTTGCGGCTGGCCCGGCGGTTGCTGCAGCGTGGGGAAAGCCCTGCCACGGTGGCGGTGGACTGCGGTTTTCATGACCAGAGCCACCTCTCCACCCACTTCAAACGCGCCATGGGTGTGCCGCCCGGGCAATACGCCCGCCAGAGCAATATGCTACAAGCCTGAGTTGCCGCCTGTTGCCACAATGCCAACCAAATCCATCAGGAACGGCATTTCATGGCGACCAACTTCGATACCCTGGGCACACGGGCTTCCGGTACTACCTTTCGCGCGGCGGTCATGGATATCCTGCCGCTGGCAGTGGCCGTGGTGCCCTGGGGGATGTTGTGCGGTTCCCTGGCACTACAGTCTGGCCTGTCTCCAATGCAGGCCCAGTTCATGTCACTGGCGGTGTTCGCTGGTGCCGCACAACTGGCGGCCCTGGGGCTGATCAACGGTGGCAGCGGCAACCTCACGGCCATTATCGGCAGCACTGCCGTGGTCAGCTCCCGCCATTTGCTGTACTCGGCGGTTTTCCGGCCCGATGTCCTGGCCCTGTCGCTGCGGTGGCGTCTGGCACTGGCTTTCCTGCTAACCGACGAGATGTTTGCGGTTACTGTTGCTCATAAACACCGTGCCGGGTTCTTCTCCGCCCCCTATGCATTGATCTCCGGGCTGGTCTTCTACCTGGCCTGGAACGCGGCCACGTTGACCGGCATCCTGGTTGGTTCGTTGTTCACTGACATCGGCCAGTTGGGTTTTGATTTCGCCATTGCGGCCACGTTCATTGCCATGGTGATGCCTGCCATCAGAGCCTGGCCGGTGTTGGTGGCCGTTCTGGTCAGCGCGTCCCTGGCGGTGGTCTGTGAGAGGCTGCAGCTCCGGCAGGGTCTTCTGTTGGCCAGCCTGGCGGGGATGGTTGTGGGCTACCTCCTGAGCGGGCAGCGGGTGGAGAAGTCGTGATGTGGTTGACCCTGGTGTTGATGGCCCTGACCACCTTCGCCTTCCGCTATGCCTTCTTCACGGGTTACCTGAGCCTTGAAATAGGCCCCCGGCTACGGCGTTTCCTGGGTTTTTCGGCACCTTGTGTGCTCACTGCCATGGCGGCCCCCATTTTGGTTATGCCCCATGGTGAGTTGGTCCGGACGATAGCCGATCCCTACCTGTTGGGAGGCCTGAGCGCCATTGGCCTGGGACTGGTGACACGCCACATGCTTCCTACGGTGGTGATCAGTCTGCTGGTGTTTGTGCTGGTCGCTCAGGCGGCGGGCTGATGCAATCCCCACACAATGCTACATCAGGCCGTTCCGGAGTTCCTGCCCCTTATGGCCGAGGGTAAGTCACTGTTTCGCGCGCGACACTAAAATTGGAAATGCGTCACAGTTTTGCGGGCTGGCGCCTAGCTATTGGTCGCAAGACGGGCCGCATGGCGAGCAACTCCCGATATATTGAGACGTCCGGTCCAGGAGTCTGGAAAGAGCTCGCCATTGTTCTGGATAAATTGAATCCTGCGAATAAGTGAATTGTGATGACAAAAAAGTATCAGGTGTTGTTGCGGAAGCCCAGGCAGTGTTCCGCATTTCTGATGGTTGTAGTACTGGCGTTCCTGACAACAAGCCTCTCTGGCTGTGTAGGAGAGCGCTCGTCGGATGAGGATGAAACTGAACAGACCGGAACCGAGGCACGGTTCAACCACCCGGGCCTGCTGCACTCGGAAGCGGATTTTGCCCGTATTCGGGAGAAAGTACAGGACGGAGAGGAGCCCTGGGCGAGCGCCTGGCAGGGGCTTACGAGTGATACCACTACCGATCTTAATAGACACCCAAATCCCGTTGAAAGACTTTATCGCGAAGGTCCAAACCATAACGTGGAGCGCGCAATTAACGATATCAAGTTCTCCTATGCCATGGCCCTGCGCTGGAAAATTTCCGGGGACGAACGCTACGCAGACAGGGCCGTGGAGTTTCTGAACGCGTGGTCCGAAACACTCAGGGGCGAAATATGGGGGGGATCCAGCCGTTATCTGGTGTCGGGACTGCAAGGCTACCAATTCGCCAATATCGGCGAAATCATGCGTACCTATGACGGCTGGGCGCAAGAGGATCGCAAGCGCTTCGAAAAGATGCTGTTGGATACCTTCTATTACATGAACCATCGTTTCCTGCGCGAACACAACGGCACCTGCATTTCCAGCTACTGGGCCAACTGGGGCCTGTCCAACATTGCCAGCATGCTGGCGATCGGTGTATTCACCGACCGGCCAGACATTTACCTGGAGGCGATGGATTACCTATACACTGGTGAGGGTAACGCCGTGCTGGCCAACCTGGTGTACCACCTGCACCCGGGTAACATGGGCCAGTATCAGGAGAGCGGTCGCGACCAAGGGCATAGCACACTGGGGCCCGCGCTGTTCGGCGTCATCGCGGAAATGGCCTGGAACCAGGGCGACGACCTGTTCGCCTACGACAATTACCGCCCGCTGGCCGCCTTCGAATACATTGCCCGCTACAACCTGCTTGAAGAGGTTCCCTACACACCATACGGGCCGAACTGCGGAAGCTCCACATCCCCTCAAACGGTCGTTTCCGAGATAGCACGTGGCAACGAGCGGGACGCTTGGGAGGTGGTTTACAACCACTACGTGAATCGGTTGGGAATGGCCGCGCCCTGGATCACGAAAATGGCGGAGCGACAACGGCCTGAAAAATCCAGCTGGGGCGGTGATGAACTGGGTTGGGGCACCCTGACCGAGAGCCTGGAAACGCCTGCCTTGGGCGGCGCGCCCAGAGGGTTGACCGCGGAACTGAACGACGGTTCCGTCATTCTGTCCTGGTGGGGAGCCTTTGGTGCCGAGAGCTACCGGCTCAAACGTGCGGATTCACCGGATGGGCCTTTTAGCACTGTTGCCACACGTAGTGCCGAGGAACTGCTAACCTACACCGATACCGATGTCGCGGACGGCGAGGACTACTATTATCAGGCCACCGCGATCTCTCCCGTGGGTGAGAGTGAGGCTTCCAATACCGTTGCCAAGCGGGTTGGAACCCAACTCATGGTGCATTTCCCATTTGAGGCAGCGAAGGAAGGCGGGTTTGCCAGCTCCGTTGATGACACGGTTGTTGCCACACCCGGCAGTGGTGTCACCCTGGTGCCGGGCAAACTCGGCAATGCGATAGCCCTGAATGGTGTTGATGACTACCTGAGCCTGCCGGACGGTATTGTTTCCGAACTGGCGGACTTCAGCATCACCAGTTGGGTATACATCGACAGCACAGCCGATATGGCGAGACTGTTCGATTTCGGGTTTGGCACCCAGCGCTATATGGCCCTGGTACCACGCACGCGCGACAACAAAATGTGTTTTTTCATCACCAAGATCAGCCACTACGCCGACCAGACCATTTGCGGGGCCGCTGTTCCTGTCGGCGAATGGGCGCATGTGGCCATAACCTTGTCCGGAACGACGGGCATTCTCTACCTGAACGGCAGCGAGGTTGGTCGTAACGAGAATATGGTGCTGGCTCCGTTCCGGCTGGGCGAGTCCAGGCAGAACTGGCTGGGAGATTCGCAGTATAGTGCGGACGCCCTCCTGCACGGAAAAATTGATGATTTCCGTATCTACAGTGGAGCCCTGACCACGTTGGAGCTTGGGAGTCTGATAGAGGAATAGCCAGGCAAAAGTGTCAACGTTATTTACAGAAACTGAACCCGGCACACTGGCGTTGCTGGGTCTCGGTCTTGCTGGCCTTAGCCTGGGTCGCCGCCGGGCAGCCTGACTCACGGCTTGTAAACTTAATGCCTCCGGTTCGCCGGGGGTATTTTTATTTCCCCGTATTCGCCCCCGTACACGTGGATCCGAAGGCTGCAGGTTATTGATTTTTACCGTTCATTATTTGCGCAATCGCCATTCCGCTGTTAGGTTTTTAGACAGGGCTTCATCCTGAAGCGCCACCGGTTTTCTCAACGGCGGCCGAAATGCCGCCATGGAGAGCGCATGGCCGACACTGTCACCGACTTGCTGGCCCGCTACTGGGCCACCGGCTTCTTTATCGTTGCTACCTTGGGTCTTTGTGCCTTTATGGTGGGCGTCTCCAGCCTGTTGGGCGGGCGTAGCCGAGGTGTCAGTAAATCCCTTCCGTTTGAATCCGGCGTCGTCGGCACCGGCGATGCCCGCCAGCGCTTTTCCGTCAAATTCTACCTGGTCGCGATGT
>CAZFPG010000255.1:0-5228 GCA_964521055.1 uncultured Marinobacter sp. | reverse complement strand
CGTTATGTTTACATATATGTCTGACCTTCATCGGGAAATAGTGGAAATAGAGGAGCTGCTTTGTCGTTCTGAACAGGACGTCAGCAGCATCAGGTGGGGCACGCACCACCCAGAATATCCAGACTCTCTTCTGGAGCTTATGAGGAGTATTGCCCAGTCTGGTTGGGTGGTCGGTGACTATCAGAAGTATAAGGTCGATGAGGTCTTGGCTCACGTCGAAGCGGCGGGTTTTGACGAAATCAGGGGCGCAATAACGAGGCTTAACCGGAGTGAGAAATGGTGTACTGGATCCTGGATTCAAGTAATGGAGGAGGGGAGCCTTAAGCCGCTGATACGTCGGGCAAAGGAACTATCAGTTTCTAAGTAAAAGGGTCTTCTCTGGTAGCCGTTAGCCAAGCTTGGTGCCTCAGGAGAACATAACCAGTCACTGCACCGGATGCCAATTCCGCTCTATTGTCACAGGTGAGTTCGCCGTTATAAATCAGGGAGTAGCCATCAATGGAGTGGCGCAAGGACGATTACCTAATCACTGACGACAATTCCAAGGTGCAACTGGATATCGTCCACCGCTTGCTTGCTGCAACCTATTGGGGTGGCCGGCGTCCCCGAGAAACCGTAGAGCGCATGGTTGCTGGCTCCATCTGCTTCAGTCTTTACCGTGGTGCCACGCAGATTGGTTTTGGGCGTGCAGTCACCGATAGTGCTACGTTTACCTGGGTCGCGGACATTGTGGTTGAGCCGGAGTTTCGGGGCGCTGGCCTGGGACAGTGGATCATGGAATGTTTGGTTGCGCACCCAGCCATAAAGGGAACTCAAATGGTATTGCAAACCCGCGATGCTCAAGGGTTGTACGAGAAGTTTGGCTTCTCTGGAAATAGTGCTCTCATGAGCACCAAAGTCGCTGATTTATAACAAGTCGCATCAGTACGCGGCCTATGGCCGCCGATGCCCTTTCCATGGCTCCTTCGTCGCCATTCCAAGGTCGCCGTTGTGCTCAGCGTTATGTGATTCAAGGATCTCACGATGGACAAAATTGAATTTTCAAAGGATGAGAAGGAGATGATCATCCAGAAGGTCAAGATGTACTTTCGAGAAGAGTTGAACCAGGACATCGGAAACTTTGACGCAGAGTTTCTTATCGATTTCTTTGCCGAAGAGATGGGTGGCTTCTTCTACAATCGTGGCCTGTATGATGCCGAGACCATGATCTCAGAAAAAGTTTCTGAAATTTCCGATCTGTTGCTTCAGCTAGAAAAGCCAGTTTCGGTAGGTAACAAGGGGTGAATCTAAATTCCGGTCGGCGTACTAAATCACATAACCAGACGTTGCAGTGGATGCCCTGCACTCAGCAGCTTTTTGTGCCGTAAGCTGCGCTCACTTTAACGGCACAAAAAGCTGCTACGCTCCGGTCACCATAGAACTTGGCGTTATGCGCGACTGACATTCGTTAAAGACAAACCCTTTGTCGCTCAACTCCCGCGATGGTAAATGCCATCCATCAGAGACAGAAGAATGGCTTTACTGCGAGGAAGCTTTGTTACGGTATCCTCAGCAGCCACAAGATTTCCGTCCAGTCGCATGCTGATGTAGCCGTGAATCATCGACCATATCGCAATTGCGTTTGTCTCAGTGTCCACACGGCACTTCACTTGGTCATGTGGCAGCAATGAAAGCAGGGTCGAATACACGCGGTTCATTTCCCGTGCTAGTACGGGATCGTCATGATCGACCAGTTGACGTTGCCATAGCAGCTGATAGCGATTTGGGGTGTCGAAAGCAAATTGGAACCAGGTTTCAGCGAAGGTGTGTATGGCCTGTTCTGGCTCATTGGCTGTATAAGCTGCCGCTTCAACAGTTAGATCGGCCAGATCAGCAAAAATCATTGCGGCGATGGCAGTCAGCATTGCCCGCCGGGAAGGGAAGTGATTGGCTGGCGCTGAGTGGGCTACACCGACCTTGCGGGCTACAGCGCGAATAGTGACGCTATCAACCCCCTGATTATCGAGCAGTATCAGTCCCTCGCGAAGTAGCTCCCTTCGTAGATCCCCATGTTTTTGCCCTGCGGAACGCTTTTCGTGCGCTTTCAAATTGACACCGTCCATTTTGGCCGCTAAATTTAAATTGACACTGTCCATTATGGGGCGGCGCGACACTCTTGCCAACCTAAGCAGTAATCCATGAGAGGGTAGGGAACCATCATGACCGCTCGCATAATGATCACGATATGTATCGTGCTGTACGCCGCCGGTGTTCCTTACCTCGAAGTCAATGAGACCCATGTATTCAACATGGAGTGGCACTCTCATGCCCGGCTACACAACGTCTGGCAGCTCATTACGAATTCTCTGATCGGTATTTTCTGTCTTTGGTTTGTGTGGGCCAGAAACGAAATTCGTCTGCCGGCTTTAATGAGTGCTCTGGTTACCGGCGGGTTTATCCTCGCGTACTTGCTGAGTGGGTTTTACGAGGGCTCTATGAAACACACCGACGGTAGCGAAGTAGCGGTGCTGGGGATGGTCAATATTGGTGTGGCTGGATTCGGCCTTGGACTGCTGCTGTTGGTGGCAGCTTTTTTGCTCGACGCTTGGTCCCGCTCGCGTGATTTAGGTAGACAAGGAGAATCCTCATGAGCTTCAACCACATTTTCTGGCCCGTTTTGGCCCAGGTTTTACTGACCCTGATTATGTTTACTGTGCTAGGGGGGAGAAAAGCCAAAGCCGTACATGCCGGTAAGGTAGATCGTAAGCAGGCAGCATTGGACAATCGGGCATGGCCAGAGGATGTGGTCAAGGTCTCTAACAACATTGCAAACCAATTTGAAGCCCCTGTGTTGTTCTATGTACTGTGCCTGGTGCTCTATAGCCTTAATGCTGCAGGCACTGTTGCCATTGTTCTGGCGTGGCTGTTCGCGCTAAGCCGGTGCGCTCATGCCTACGTGCATGTAGGCTCCAATTATGTGCCAATGAGATTGCGGCTGTTCTTGGTTGGGTGCTTGATATTGTTGGCTATGCTCATACTAGTGGCCTGGAAACTGGCTTCAGGCGTCGTAGCTGCATAACCAGGCAATGCATGCGACAAGCGCGTGCATTGCGGCGTTAGGCATAGAAAATGATCCAGATAATCTTTGGGAGAATGATTTGAACGGTACTCCAAGTTCTGAGACTTTTGATGGAGCTTATGAGGCTTACAGCGCCCCGTGGGTTATTGGCAAGCCGCAACCCGCAGTGGTGGAACTTGAATCAGAAGGAATGCTGAGGGGAGAGATATTAGATATTGGCTGTGGTGCGGGAGAGCATGCGATTTATCTTGCTCAACGGGGCTACAGTATCGTCGGAATTGATGCCTCTCGACCTGCTATTGAGTATGCACAGGAAAATGCGAGGAACAAAGAGATTGCGGTGCAGTTTGAAGTCGCGGACGCGATGAGTCTCGGAGAGAATAAATACGACACCGTACTCGATAGTGCGCTTTTTCACATTTTTGACCCCATGGATCGTATCAAGTATGTCGCCAGTTTGAAGAAAGCATGTCGTTCAGGAGGGCTTGTCTATATTTTGGCGCTTTCGGATCAGGGACCGGGGTTCGGGCCAGAAGTAAGTGAAGCCGCTATTACTGAAGCATTTGACGATGGATGGAAAGTTGAAGAAGTCTGTCATTGCCAATATACCGCTATCGCGACTGCCGAACATCACATAACGGACCTTGGCTTGGAGAAAGGCCAAGAGGTTAATCTCCCTGCGTGGTTGGCTAGAGTGCGCAGAGCTTGAAGCATGCATGCCTAACAAAACCAAGCACAACTGGCTCTGGTCGAGCCGATACGATTCTTCTCGTCGCTGGCGCTAATGCGTCGGCCCTTCATGTGCCCGGATAATTCCGTTGAGCTGCTCGTGTCCAAGGGATATCGAGAAGCCCTCAGAGAGCATGGAAGAAGAACTTGATCGTCGCGTGAAAGAGTGGGGCCTCCTTTCGGGAGAAAAGCTTGAGTTTGATGCGTCGGATTTTCGACTGCGTGAGCAATGATGTATAGATCATGCTGGAACTTGGGCATTGTCTGCCAAAGGCCTTGTTGCCTCGGATAGCAGATACAATTGCCCATCATGCTGAACAAAGCCATGTGGCCGACGCTCGTACCTCGCGCGGCTGATGGCTGGCATTCGTAAAAATGGAGGAATGAATGTCGCAAGAGTTATTTTCCCCAGTGATTGAAAGCGAGCGATTGACACTGAAACCTATAGTAGTTGATGACTCAGATAGCCTGCTGGACATTTTCTCTGACCCCGATGTCCCACGTCACTAAGTGCGGCTATGTTGTCGATTTTGATCAGTGCCGAACGACTACTCGATACAAACTGAGTTATTCCGGTGTCGCGACCCGGAACAACGCTGCATCCACGCGAGGAGGTCCGTCATGAGTCAGATCGAATCACCGAGAGTTGTGTCCAGAGAGGAGTGGACTCAGGCACGCAAAGCCCACCTGAAGAACGAGAAGGCACTTACCCGCATGCGCGACCTGGTCGCCCGTGAGCGGCGCGAGCTGCCATGGGTGAAGGTGGAGAAGGAATACGTCTTCGACACGCCGGATGGGAAGAAGACGCTTGCCGAGCTATTCGGCACAAACAGTCAGCTGATAGTGCATCATTTCATGTTCGGCCCGGACTGGAATGCGGGCTGCCCGAGCTGTTCGTTGGAGGCGGATCATGCCGAGGGCGCCGTCGTCCACCTCGCCAATCACGACGTCGGTTACGTTCGTGTATCCCGAGCCCCGCTAGAAAAGCTGGTAGCCTACCGGAGGCGCATGGGCTGGACGGCCCGGTGGGTGTCCTCCCTGGGCAGCGATTTCAATTTCGACTTTCAGGTCTCTTTCGCCCGGGAGAACCTGGAGGCTGGTGGGCTCTACTACAATTACCAAACTATCGAGGATCCGAAATACTTCAGCGAAGAACTGCCCGGCCTCAGTGTGTTCTACAAGGATGAAAGCGGGGCCGTGTTCCACACATACTCTAGCTACGCCCGCGGCAATGAGGAGGTCATTGGCGCCTTCGTTTATCTCGACATCACGCCGAAAGGCCGCAACGAGAAGGAAATCATGGACTGGGTCCGGCGCCACGATGAGTACGACGTGAGCCCGGCAGTCTAGGCCCGTTTTTCAGAGCTACGATCCCCCGTATGGCACCCAGGCCAATAAACAGTGTGCTATGTTTTTTCATGGTGCCCCCCCCCTGGTGGGG
>CAZFPG010000254.1:0-5240 GCA_964521055.1 uncultured Marinobacter sp. | reverse complement strand
ACATGGCGGAGGCGGCGCCGGAGCAGGACTTTATCGGTGTGGAGGTGCACCTTCCGGGAGTCGGTGCCCTGTTGAAGGAAATCGAAGACAGGGGGCTGGAGAACATCCGCATCTACGCCATTGATGCCAACGACGTGATTGACCTGTGCCTGCCGGATGCGGCACTGGACCGGGTGATAGTGTTCTTTCCGGACCCCTGGCACAAGAAACGGCATCACAAGCGCCGGCTGATCCAGCATGACTTTGTCCAGCGCCTGCGCCACAAGCTTCGGGTAGGTGGCATCCTGCATCTGGCAACAGACTGGGAAAACTACGCGGAATACATGATGGAAATCATGAGTGAGTCGGAGGGCTTCGCCAACACCCAGGAGCCAGGCCAGTATTCTCCTCGTCCAGAGGATCGCCCGGTTACCAAGTTCGAGAAACGCGGCGAAAACCTGGGGCACGGGGTCCGGGACCTGGTGTTTTACCGCACAAACTAAAGCCCTGATCCAGAGTCCCGATTCGATTCCGGAGGCGCTATCCGTGAGCCATGGGGTGGCGCCGTGCCGCACGGATAATGACCAGCCCGGCAGCACCCAGCATAAGCCCCGTAAACTTGATAAGCGCGCAAATGGTCGCAGACAGGCTGACCATATCCGTGGGTGGGTCCATATTGTTGAGCAGCAGGATGTTTTCCGCCATGTCGCCGGTGCCCGCAGCCACGAAAAGCGCCTTGACCCAGCGCGCGACGTTGCGCTCCCGCACGCCCGGCCGGTCCCGCGTCAGGTGATTGGTAAGGAAAATCAGGGTGAACAGGTAGGCCGGAACGAACAGGAAATCCAGCCACAGAGAAATATGGGCCCACAGCAGGCCATCCTGTCGCCAGCTACGGATGATGGCCATCGACTGGTCTGCCGTTGCCGCCATCTGGAAGCTGACGATGCCTTGCGGCGCTGAGCCAGTCTGCAGTGGCTGGTTGACCAGTATCAGAATAAGCAGCAGGGCCGCCGTTACCAGAAGGCTGAGATTGAGCCTTTTGGGTAGCAGGGTCAGAAGGCGCGGCAATGACATCAGAGAAAGCGCTCCAGCAAGCTGTTCAGGTACCGCTGTCCGAGTTCCGTGGTCTGTATTCTTCCCGGCTCCAGCAGGTTTTCTGTTCTTAGTTCCCTAAGTTTTACCGCAACTGTGCTCAGGGGTAAACCTGTACGTTCTGTAAACAGGTTTTCTGGCACCCCGGAAGACAGGCGCAGGGCGTTCATCAGGAACTCGATAGGAAGCTCTTCAGGGTCAATTGCCTGGCTGCCGGCGGTGCGGCTGCCAATCCGGTTAAGGTAGGCTTCAGGTTGCCGGGTTTTCCAGAAACGCCGTATTTCGCCATTGCGCAGGGTTACTTTCCCATGGGCTCCGGCACCGAGGGCCAGATAGTCGCCAAACATCCAGTAGTTCAGGTTGTGGCGCGACGCCATTCCAGGCCGGCTCCAGGCTGATACCTCGTAGTCGGTGAAACCCTGGCGATGCAGATAACCCGAGCCCTGGCGATAGATCTCCCACAGGTGGTCTTCATCCGGCAGCGGCGGTGGGCGGCTGTAGAATTCGGTGTTGGGTTCAAGGGTCAACTGGTACCAGGAAAGGTGGGGCGGCTCCCACGCCAGGGCCGCTTCCAGGTCGGCAATGGCCTGCTCCGGTGTCTGCCCGGGCAGTCCATGCATAAGGTCGAGATTGAAATTGCCGAAGCCGGCATTTCGGGCTGCTTCGACGGCCCTGTGGGCCGCCTTGTCATCGTGGATGCGTCCGAGCGCTTTCAGGTGCTGTGGGTTGAAGCTCTGGATGCCGATGGACAGGCGGTTGATACCTGCCGCGCGGAAACCCTGAAACCGGCCTTGCTCAACGGTTCCGGGGTTGGCCTCCAGGGTGATTTCGGCATCATCGGTGAAATAGAGATGTTCCCGCAACGCACGGAACAGTTTTTCATAGAAGACCGGTGACATCAGCGACGGCGTGCCACCGCCGATGAAGACCGTGTGAATGCTGCGGCCCTGAACCCGCGGCAGGTCGCTGGCAAGGTCCTCCATGATCGCCTTCAGGTAGCGGTCTTCCGGAATGTCACCGGTCAGGGCGTGAGAGTTGAAGTCACAATAGGGGCATTTTTTCACGCACCAGGGCACGTGAATGTACAGACTTAGCGGTGGTAACTCGCTATTCCGCCAGGCATCCGGCAGGGCCATGGTCACGTGGCTCCGGCACCCAGCTGTTCAAGAAGTAGTGCCAGCGCCCGTCCGCGGTGGCTGATCCTGCCCTTGTCTTCACGGGACAGTTCAGCGGCACTGGTTCCGGTTTCCGGTACCAGGAATACCGGATCGTAACCGAATCCGCCGCCCCCCCTGGGGTGTTCAAGGATATGGCCTGGCCAGCGACCGTGGCAGATGACCGGTGTCGGATCGTCGGCATGGCGCAGGTAGACCAGTACGCAGT
This sequence comes from uncultured Marinobacter sp., assembly GCA_964521055.1. Lineage (GTDB taxonomy): Bacteria > Pseudomonadota > Gammaproteobacteria > Pseudomonadales > Oleiphilaceae > Marinobacter. Next base: position 2,786 of record CAZFPG010000254.1, on the reverse strand, counting down.
GGAACTGGGCGGTGCGTTGTTCTGCGGGTACTCCTTGCAGAGCCGACAGCAATGCGCGGACATTGTCCTCGTCGCTGGCAGAGTCGCCGGCATAGCGTGCTGAGCGTACGCCCGGTTCGCCACCGAGCGCATCCACCGCAATCCCGGAATCGTCCGCCAGGGCTGGCAGGCCTGTAACGCGGGCAGCATGGCGGGCCTTGAGGATGGCATTTTCCACAAAGGTGACCGCCGGTTCTTCCGCTTCCCCAACCCCCAACTCGCCCTGGGGGAGCGGCGTCAGCCCGAGAGGCCTGAGAAGTTCGGCCAGTTCGGCGATCTTGCCCTTGTTGTTGCTGGCAATCACCAGTCGGTCAGTGGTCTGGTTCATCAGTCATTAAACAACGTGTGGGTGAAACGAATGGGAAGATCCTGCTTGGCGCCCGTTGGTCTTGCGGTAATCTGGAAGGTCATCAGTTCCGCACTACTGTACTGGTATTCGGCGATAAAGTAGACGGCGTCACCTTCCTGTATGCGGCGGAAAGCGAGAAATTTCGCCTGCTGCACATCGTTCAGGGCCTTGCCTTCAACCTGTCCTGATACTGGCTCCAGGCCACCGTTCTCAGCTTCCTGCATAATGGATATGTTAACGATGCCGATGCTTTTGCTGCGGTTCAGGTTGTTTTCGCGGGCAACCTCAGGTGCCAGCATGGTGCTGGGGAACACGCTCCAGTGCACCTGGTGTTGACCGAAATCCTTCGAGCCGGCGTGGCTCTGGGCTGAAAACAGGGCCAGGCATGCCAGTGACAGCATGGCGAACCAATGGGTGCGAATCGTCGTGATCATGAATCCTCCCGGGCTATCCGGTAAATGGCAATCTGCCCCAACATATTAGGCCACAGGCGGCTAAGCCAGCGATCCTGATGTTCACCGTCCACCACCGTACGGGTCAGGATGCGGAAGCCTTTGCGGTAACACAAGGCCTCGAAGTCCTTGAAGGTGCACAGGTGGATGTTGGGGGTGTTATACCATTTATATGGCAGAGTTTCGGATTCGGGCATACGTCCCCGACGCATCAGATACCACCGCAGCTTCCAGTAGGCAAAATTGGGGAAGGTGACGATACCCTCGCGGCCAACCCGCAGCATTTCATCAAGCACCATGTCCGGGCGGCGCACGGCCTGTAAAGCCTGGGTCATCAGTACGGTATCAAAGGTATTGTCTTCGAAGTTGCCCAGCCCCTGGGTATCGAGGTTCTGTTCGATCACCGACACGCCACGGCCCATACAGGTGGTGATGTGATCCTGGTTGATTTCCAGGCCGAAGCCCGTGGCCTGTTTCTCCCGCTGCAGGTAGTCCAGCAGGGTACCATCGCCGCATCCCAGGTCCAGTACATGGCTTCCCGGTTCTATCCATTGCTCAATGATTTTCAGATCGGTCCTCATACTCCGGCCTCCCGGGCAATCCGGTCCATATACGCCTCAAAGATTGCGGTGTATCTGGGAGTGGGTATCAGGAAAGCGTCGTGGCCCCAGGGTGCGTCGATTTCCGCATAGCTGACCTTGCAACGGGCCGCAATCATGGCGTTCACCAGCTCTTCGGAGCGGGCCGGGGTAAACCGCCAGTCGGTACTGAAGGAAAGCACCAGAAATTCACAGCGAGCGTTACGCAGGGCCCTGGCCAGATCGTTGTCGTGTTCATAGGCGGGGTCGAAATAGTCCAGCGCCTTGGTCATCAACAGATAGGTGTTGGCGTCGAACGACTCTGAAAAACGCTCGCCCTGGTAACGCAGATAGCTTTCCACCTGAAATTCGGCGTCGAAGCCGAACTTGTAGGCCTGGTCACGCAATTCACGGCCGAACTTCTCTCCCATGGAGGCATCGGACAGGTAGGTAATGTGGCCCACCATCCGTGCCAGCATCAGGCCGCGCCGGGGCAGGGTATTGTGCTCGTAGTAGCGGCCCTCGTGGAATTCCTGGTCCGAGGTGATGGCCTGTCTGGCCACTTCGTTAAAGGCGATGTTCTGGGCGCTGAGGCGTGGGGTGGAGGCAATGACCACGGCGTGCTTCAGCCGGTCGGGATAATCCAGGCTCCACTGGAGCGCCTGCATGCCTCCGAGGGAACCGCCAACAACAGCCGCCCAGCATTCAATGCCCAGCCGGTCCGCCAGCAGGGCCTGGCTGTGCACCCAGTCGCGAACGGTGATAACGGGAAAGTCCGGGCCGTAGGGTTGGCCTGTCCGGGGGTTGGTGCTGCCGGGCCCGGTGCTGCCGTGGCAGCCGCCCAGGTTGTTCAGGCTGACAACAAAGAAACGGTTGGTGTCGATGGGCTTGCCCGGGCCTATGCAGCTATCCCACCAGCCGGGTTTGCGATCTTCCCTGCTATGGTAACCGGCGGCATGATGGTGGCCGCTGAGGGCGTGACAGATGAGCACCGCGTTACTGGCATCGGCATTGAGCTTGCCATAGGTCTCGACCACCAGATCATAACTTTCCAGAGTCTGGTTGCACGCCAGGGTGATCGGCGTGTCGAAGTGCAGTGTCTGAGGGGTGACTATCCCTACAGAATCCGTTGGCAAGGGATCGGGCATCGGCGCGACAGGTTCCTGATTCGGTCCATATTATCTGCAAGAAGCTTGAGGCAATGGCCGCACAGGAGAGCCCCGTATGAAGGTGGGCTCGATGAAGTGGCCGGCCGATTGCCAGCCAAGCAGTTTAATGGCCGGCCTGCGCGGCTGCAACCGCCGTTTCCGGTGCTGGTCAGACAGCGCCGGAAATGTTGACCACCTTCTGCTGGATCAGGGTGGGTGC
>CAZFPG010000253.1:0-5248 GCA_964521055.1 uncultured Marinobacter sp. | reverse complement strand
CCTGCTGGACCGCATGGAAATCATCCGTATTCCCGGTTACACCGAGGACGAGAAGGTCAACATTGCGCTCAAGTACCTGTTGCCCAAGCAGATCAAGGCCAATGGCCTGCGCAAGAACGAGCTGGAAATACCCAGGGAAACTCTCCGCGACCTGATCCGCTACTACACCCGTGAGGCGGGCGTACGTGGCCTGGAGCGGGAGATCGCCAAGCTCTGCCGCAAGGTGGTGCGTGATCACGTGGAAACCGGTGATAAGGCCTCTGTGGCCCTGACGCCGGAAATACTCGAGGATTACTCGGGCGTGAAGAAGTTCAAGTATGGTCTCGCCGAGGAAAAGAACCAGGTCGGGCAGGTTACCGGCCTGGCCTGGACCCAGGTCGGGGGAGAACTGTTGACCCTGGAATGCGCACTCACGAAAGGCAAGGGCAGGGTCGTCAAGACCGGCTCCCTGGGTGATGTCATGCAGGAGTCAATTCAGGCCGCATTGACGGTGGTGAGAAGTCGTGCACTTGGCCTGGGTATCAGTGACGATTTCCATGAAAAACACGATCTTCACGTTCACGTTCCCGAGGGTGCAACGCCAAAAGATGGCCCCAGTGCCGGTATTGGCATGTGCACGGCACTGGTTTCTTCGCTGACCCAGATTCCGGTTCGGGCCGATGTGGCAATGACTGGCGAGATCACCCTGCGGGGCCGGGTGCTGCCCATCGGAGGGCTCAAGGAAAAGCTGTTGGCGGCCCATCGGGGCGGTATAAAAACAGTGATTATCCCTGATGAAAATGCCCGAGATCTCAAGGAGATACCGGACAATATCAAGGAATCTCTGGAGATCCGCCCGGTCAAGTGGATCGATGAGGTGCTGGATATTGCACTGGCCTATCCGCCGGAGCCACGCACCGAGGATTCGCCGTCGGAGAAGGCTTCCGGCACCCCCCGGGACGACGATGGCGAGGCGGCAGAGCGCATAAATACACATTAAACCCGCGCTGTGTTGTTGACATGCGAGAGAGCCCATTGGTATAACTGTTTCGCCGTGAAGCAGCCAATATCAAGGGCTCCCGCGCAGTTAGTGCCTATTCCGAATGCCGGTTAGTAGCCGAAAGGAATAAAAATAGTGAAGAATGGAATTCTCTGACCGCTTATGCGATAGTCGGGAACGTCCAGGAAACAACAAACCAACCTATAACATCTTCAACCTGAAATCGAAGGGGTTTAGTGTGAACAAGTCCGAACTGATCGATGCAATTGCAGAATCCGCTGATATTTCCAAAGCCGCCGCTGGCCGCGCTCTGGATGCCATGACCACCTCCATTACCGGCGCCCTCAAAAAAGGCGATCAGGTAACTCTGATTGGTTTTGGTACCTTTTCTGTGAAGGAGCGTGCCGCACGTACCGGCCGTAACCCGCAGACCGGTGCCGAGATCAAGATTCCGGCCTCCAAAGTGCCTGGGTTCAAGGCAGGTAAGGCCCTGAAAGACGCCGTTAAGTAACGGCAGCTTTCATTCGGCAACGCCCTTAACCAAGGGGGGTTGCCGGAGCGGCTGGTCTGGTGGCAATACCGCAGTCAGTCAGCTCCGATGAATTCAAGGCGCATTCCTGTATGAATGCGCCTTTTTACGTTAAGAGACCCTCACAGATATTGATCAGGGATCCGGGAGAAACATGCTTCAAGATATTCGGGATAATGCCCAGGGCACCATTGCCAAAGTAATTATTGGTCTGCTGATTGTTTCGCTTTCGATCTGGGGGATGGACGCGATTGTCGGTGGGTTCTCCGGCGAGCCTGAGGTTGCCACCGTCAACGGAGAAGACATTACAGAGCGTGAGTTCATGCGCGTTGTCCAGCTGGAAAGCCAGCGTCGATTGTCGGAGATGGATAATCCGGATCCTTCCATGCTTGATGAAGACGCCGTGCGCCGTGAGGTGCTGGAGTCGCTGATCCAGGAAAAGGTCATGACCCAGGATGCAGCGGAACAGGGCCTTGAGCTTTCCGACGCCGATATCGATTCCCTGATTACCCAGATGCCCCAGTTCCAGGTGGACGGTACGTTCAACCGTGACCGCTTTGTTTCGGCCGTAAGGAACATGGGCATGGGTGTTGGCGAATTCCGGGAAACCATGCGCAAGCAGTACGTGGTGAACCAGATTCGGGCCGGAATAGCCCAGAGCGGCACAGCGACTGATGAAAACGTGGCCCAACTGCTGCGCATCCAGAACCAGACTCGCGATTTTCGGGTTGTGACTCTCTCCGAGGACGCCGTAAAGGACCAGGTAGAGGTTACGGAGGCGGAGATCGAAGCCTACTATGAGGACAACGAGGAAGCTTTCCAACAGCCTGAAAGGGTCGATGCCAGATACATTGCCTTGTCGCAGGAAGCGCTTGCAGAAACCGTCGAGGTCAGTGATGAGGAGGTTCATGAGTACTACGAGGCGCGCTCTTCAGAGCTTGCCAGCGAGGAACGCCGCGCAGCCCATATTCTGATTGAAGATGGTGAGGACGCCGAGGAAACCCTGGCAACGATCCAGGAGCGCCTGGCGGCCGGAGAAGACTTCTCTAAACTGGCTGAAGAGCATTCCGTGGATACGATGTCTGCCGAAGAGGGCGGAGACCTCGGTTTTGCCGAACGTGGTGTTTACGACGAGGCCTTCGAGGAGGCTTTGTTCCAGCTTGAGAAAGGGGAAGTCTCGGAGCCGGTATCCACCAGCTTTGGCATCCACCTGATCAAATTGCTGGACGTGCAGAAATCTGAAGTGCCGCCACTTGAAGAGCTGGAAGATGAGCTCCGCAGGGAGCTTGCGCGGGACCAGGCGAAATCACGTTTTGCAGAGGTTCGGAACGAACTTGCTGATCTTGCCTATGCTGCCGATGACCTTGAGGGCCCGGCTGATGAGCTTGGCCTTGAGGTCAGGGAAAAAGCCGGTATCACCCGGGATGGCGGTGAGGCCCCGTTTGATCACGAAGGGCTCGTGCGCCAGCTGTTCTCTGAAGATGTGCTGCGGGATGGCTTCAATACCGAGCTGATTGACGTCGGCGATAACATGTCTGTGGTTGCCAGGGTGGCTGAGTATCAGGAAGCCCAGCAGCAACCCCTGGAGGAAGTGTCGGATGAAATCCGTGCCGAACTGACCCGTCAGAAGATCCGTGAAGCCCTGAGTGAGCGCGCCGATGCCATCATTGCCGAGCTCGAGTCCGGCAAGGATCCTGAGGAGATAGGTGTTGGAGAGTGGCAGTCCTATGATGACCAGCCGCGGAACAATCCCATTCTGGGTGGCGCTGTCATGTCCGGTGTATTCTCGCTCCCCCGGCCGGAAGGTGAAGAGGACGTTTACGGCTCGGTGATGTCTGACAACGGTATCGCCATCATTGCGCTTGAGGCCGTTAACGAAGGGGATGTAAACCGGGACGGCAGCGAGTTCAGTCAGCTCCGCAACTTCCTGGCGTCGCTGGAAGGCCAGAGAGAATACCAGGCCTACCAGCAATACCTCCGTGAGAGAGCGGAAGTGGAGCGCCAGTAAACGAAAAAGGCACCCGTTTCCGGGTGCCTTGTCTTATCGTTGATATGGGCCCGGGTTATCCCCGGGCCTTTCAGTTTGCCTCTTCAATATAGATTTCCGGTGTCTCGCCTCGGGTATCAAAATAGAATCCGTAGGTTGCGGTTTCCGGAGGGGTAAAGCGAGTTACTGTAATCTCTCCCGCCCGACGTTGCACAGCCGGCGGTGATGGCCAGCACAGAGGCCATTGCCAGTGTTGTGAATTTCTTGTTCATGGCTTTCTCCTTGTTGTCGCCACAATAGCGACTATCTGCTGAATACCGCCACGGACAGCCCGGGCACCGTGAAGGTACCGTTGGCTGCTGCAGCGCTTTCGGCTGGTGAGGTGTCAGCCATGACCGTGAAAGTGTCTGTCAGGCTGGTGTCCAGGGACTGTTCTGAGCCGGTGGCGTTAATGACCACTACAATCTGGTCGACATCAGCGTCCAGGTCGGTCAGACCGTTGTCCGGGCCATCATCAAGGCTGAACACGATGACGCCTGGTAGTTGATCTGCTCCGGTGTTATGGAAGTTCAGGCGTTCGCTGACCTCTTCTGCAGTCTGCAGCCGGAAGAGTTCACTCTCGCTGCGGACGGACAGCAGCTTCTCCACCTGTTGCCGGGTGTGGTCGATCTCGGCTGGCGTGGGGCCGGTTTCAAACTGGCCGATGATCTCGGTGATCAGCTCCCAGTTTGCGCCATCCTTGTCCTGCCGGGGCAGGCCTCGGTTCCAGGCGGTTTCCTGATAACTGAAGTCCACCTCGTTGAACCAGTCGCCGGAATCGTAGCTGTCACGCTCCATGGACTTCGAACGCAGCAGTTCTGATCCCATATGAATGAATGGAATCCCCTGGCTGAGGATGGGCACCGACAGGCCTACCATCTGCATCTGGGCGCGTTCCTGCAGGGTGGTTGTGTAGTCCGCCTTGTATTGGTTGTTATCCCAGAGCGTCTGGTTGTCGTGCTTGGAGACGTAGTTGACGATTTCCTGGGGATCGCTGGTGTAACCGGCGTTCTGGCCGTTGTAATCGATCTCGGCTCCGGTTTTGGTGGAGCCGTCCGCTGTCACCAGGGCATAGTCGCTCAGGCTGCCGGCAATGCCGATGCGGACCCAGTCGCTTATGTGCAGCAGGCGTTCCTTTTCGGCGTCGCTGCCGCTATTACGATCGTTGGGGATGCTGAACAGGCCATTGGCAAAACCCTGGTTGGCCCGCAGGGCGTCACCACCGTCGAAGGGCCCGCCTCCGCGCACGGCATCACGCAACCGGTCGTTGAACGAGCCAATACCGGTGCCCGCCATATTGGCCTGGATGGCATTGGTGCCACGGGCATTATTGGCGACTTCACCAAAGTTCCAGGCTTCACCATAGAAGTAGGTGTCCGGGTCGACTGCCTCTACAGCTTCCAGCGCTTTCTCCATGTTGGACAGCATATGGTGCCCCATCAGGTCGAAGCGGAAACCGGAGATGCTGTAATCGGAGGCCCAGGTCACCAGGGAATCAATCATCAGCTTTTCCATCATCCGGTGCTCGGATGCGGTGTTTTCACAGCAGGAAGACTGCTCGACCACTCCGGTTTCCGGGTTCTGGCGGTGATAGTAGCCCGGCACCAGCTTGTCCAGAACCGATTTGTCGGCAAGGCCAGAGGCGTTGGTGTGGTTGTAAACCACGTCCAGAACAACATTCAGGCCAAGACCTGTCGCGGCCTGTACCATCTGG
>CAZFPG010000252.1:0-5293 GCA_964521055.1 uncultured Marinobacter sp. | reverse complement strand
AGCTCGGCATCGGCCAGATCGGGCGGGATGGCGGCGCAGTTCACGGTGATAAAAGGTTTCCTGCTGCGGCTGCTGCCAAAGTGGATGGCCCGGGCCACCAACTCCTTGCCGGTGCCGCTCTCGCCCAATACCAGCACGGGGGTCTTGTCCACCTGCTGGAGGTTACGAATTTCGCTCAATACCGCCCGGGTGGGCTCGCTGTGTCCGATGAAGGCGTCGATACCCCATTTGCCCGCTTCTTGCCGGGTCAGGGCCGAGAGCTGCTTTCCCATTTGGTGAAGCGCCGATTCCGCCTGTTTTCGCTTGTCGATCTGTTCCCTGAGTTGGGCATTGAGTTCCTGCAGGTCCCGATTCTTCTTTTTAAGCTCCAGTTGCTGGTGGCGAATGGTGAGGTGGGCGTGAATGCGCGCAAGCACTTCTTCCCGTTGCAGGGGTTTGGTCACGTAATCCACGGCGCCGGCTTCAAACCCTTTTACCTTGCTAACGGTGTCGCTCAGGGCACTCATAAAGATGACCGGAACGTTGCGGGTGCCACTGTGTTCTTTCAGTTGGGTGCAGAGCTGATAACCATCCATGCCCGGCATCATCACATCCAGCAATATCAGATCGGGTTTACGTTTCCTTGCCAGTGCCAGCGCCTCTTCACCACGGATGCTGACCGCCAGGTCCAGGCCGGCGTCCTGCAGGTAGGCCACCAGGATATCCAGGTTGGCCGGCTGATCATCAACCAGCAGTAGCAGTGGTTTTTCCGGTTTTGTCATGGGCGATCCTTGGCGGCTTATCGGGATGGGGGCATCTGCGTATAAGCAAAAGTATAAGCGCTTATAGGAGAAACTATCGGGGAAATATTGGATTTTCTGCTTATTAATAAATAACTGGTTGAAAGTAATTGAAAAAAATATTGGCGACGATCTTGCAATAGCCTGGGGATAGTCCTTCGAACGGCGTTGTGGCTGTGAGTGTCTTCCTTAGTGCGAGAGGAAAAAGGTGGCAAATAACGATATGACGAATTCCCGGGCTCCACAGACCTTGCTGCTGGTTGATGATGTTCCGGCCAACCTGGATGTTTTGCTGGAACACCTGCAGGACGATCAGGTTCGCTTACTGGCGGCAACCTCCGGCAAGGATGCCCTGCGCCTCGCCCTGCAGGATCCGCCGGACCTGATTCTGCTGGATGTGATGATGCCGGGCATGGATGGCTACGAGGTGCTTTGTCGGTTAAAGGACCATACCGCCACTCGTGAAGTTCCGGTAATTTTCGTCACGGCAATGTCGGATTCGGTGGACGAAGCCAGGGGGCTGGCAATGGGAGCCGTGGACTATATCGCCAAGCCATTTGTTGTGCCGGTGCTCAAGGCCCGAGTAAAGAATCACCTGGAGCTCAAGCGTAAGTCCGATTTGTTGGCCCGTCTGGCCCAGATCGATGGGCTGACGGGCATTTCGAACCGGCGCCACCTGGAGACCAGGCTGAGTCAGGAGTGGGACCGGTGCCAGCGTCACGGCCGCCCGCTTTCCCTGGTTATGATTGATGTGGATCATTTCAAGCCGTTTAACGATCACTATGGCCATGGCCAAGGCGATGACTGTCTTCGCTATGTAGCCAGGGTCTTGAGCACTAGCTGTCGGCGCTCCGGTGATCTATTGGCGCGCTATGGTGGAGAGGAATTTGTCGCCCTATTGCCGGACACCACTGCGGAACAGGCAGCCAGGACTGCGGAGGAATTGCGAAAGGCGGTTCAGTCGCTGGGAATAGCCCACCGCTATTCCAGTTCGGCCGATATGGTCACTACTAGTCTAGGTGTTGCCACCGTGGTGCCCAGCAAACGGTCCACCGCCGATCAGTTAATGGAGGAGGCCGATAAAGCCCTTTATCTGGCCAAGCGAGCAGGACGCAATTGTGTACGAAAGGCTGTGTGAACAGACAAACAATAGGTTGATATAGGGCGATATAGGGGAATTACTCCTGGCCCGGACAATGGATACGACATGATGATGTTAGTACGTGATCGGAATCAGTTCCCTGGAATCTTGAATGCATGGGCAGGCCTGCTTGCCCTGATAGCCGGCTTTATCGCAACCACACCGGTGTTGGCGGATGAAGAGGCGGAAATGGCCGAATTGATGGCCCTGCTGGACACCGAAACCAGAGTCGCCACACGCAACAGGATGAACGCCGACTTTGTGCCGGGCATGGTCAGCGTGATGCACGGTGATGAGTTGAAAAAGCTTGGAGTCCGCAACGGTGCCGAGGCCCTGGATCTGGTTGCCGGCATTTACGTGACCGAGGGCAACCGGGGTGAATACCGGGTCCAGGTTCGAGGCGTTGGCACCACGCTGGCAGGCTCCAACATCAAGATCCTGCTGAACGGGCTGCCGATGAACAGTGCCGCCAGCGGTGCTGCGGATGCGGTGTTGAGAACCCCCGTCGAGCAGTTGCAGCGTGTTGAAGTCATCCGCGGGCCGGGATCGGCGTTGTACGGTGAGTTCGCCATGACCGGTGTGGTGAACTTTATCACCCGAAACGACAGCAATGCCGTTGGGGTACGCGCGGGCAGTGATGACTACCTGCAGGGCGATGCCATGACCAGTGGCCGCAGTTCGGCCGGTATTGCCTGGCAGGCCAATGTGTCTGGTTGGGGGCGGGATGAGACCGGGCGCCAGTCGGGTCCGGACAACTTCACCCGAAGAGGATTTGGCCATGCCCCGGGTGCCGTGGACGACGATTATGCCGGGAACATGTTGCTCGCGGGTGTTGAGTATGAAGGCTACCGGTTGTCTACCCAGTTCCTCGATGTCGAGCGGGGCGACTATTTCGGCCGCAATGCACTGGCCGATATTGACCCGGAGCGGGCCCGGGAAACCTTGATCGGTGTGGCATTCGACAAGGCCTGGCGAATGACGGACGCTGTCATCACAACCCTGACCCTCAGCACCCTGCGCACGGAGTTCAATGACTCGTCTACCCTGACCATTCCCGAAGGTGTCGATCCTCCGGGGCCCCGGCCTCCCATTACGGTGGACCGTTACCGTGTCAACGGAAATACCAGCCAGCAATACCGTGCGGATCTGAAGTTCGATGCCGAACTGACGGATGCGCATACCTTGTTGTGGGGCGTGGGTTACACAGACATGAAGATCACGGAATCCTCTGGCCGGATTTTTGTGCCTGGTGGAGAGGTCAATACCTTCCCTGAAAATCGGAATCTGGTGCTTGAAGGATCAAGCAGGGAGATAGCCAGCGCTTATCTTCAGGACCAGTGGCGCGTCACTGAATCCCTGGAGGTGACTCTTGGCGCCCGCTATGACCGTTACGACGATTGGGGTGACAACGTGTCGCCCAGGATTGCGGCGGTGTGGCGGCCCCTGGATGCCCATATTGTCAAATTCCAGTATGCGGAATCGTTTCGACCACCAACCCTGGAGGAGTCCTATCCCGGCCCTCGGGCCTTCCCCGGTGGTGTCATGACCTCTGATGTGACGGCCGAGGAACTGGCCTCAACCGAGCTGGCGTACATCTACCGCCATTCCGGGCGTGTATTCCGGGCGACGGTTTTCAAGACCGATATAGATGACATGATTGAGTTTTTCCAGAACCCCGGGAGGCCTCCGGAGTACCGTAACCATGGGAAAATTAACTCCTGGGGGGGAGAACTGGAGTGGGAGCAGTACTTCGACCGTGAATGGAAACTGGTTGCCAATGTCTCCTATGTCGATGCGGAGGATTCGGCGGTTGATGACACCCTGGTCGGCGGGGTCTACTGGTTGGGTAACGCGTCTCTGTCCTGGGACATGTCGCCAGACATCAACCTCACGGGCCGGGTGCGTTACGTGGGAGGACAGGAAGGCTGGGGTGATCGCGTCAACGGCAACCAGGCGGCGACATTCGATGCCTACACCACGCTGGATACGGTTGTCTCCTGGGACAATCCGTGGGGCGTAAGGGGCCTGGAGCTACAAGCCGGGGCCAACAACCTGCTGGATGAGGCCTATGAGATTGTACCGAATCCGGCCCAGTACCCAACGGGGCTGACCGAAGAGGGACGAACTCTCTGGGTTTCTGCGGGTTACCGGTTTGGTGCCCATTAACCGATTCGTTGGATAGCCAGGATGCTAAAGCGCAGGATCAACAGGCAGAATCGACTGCGATGGGTCGGGCGGCGGCTCTGCCTGTTGCTGGTGCTCACGTTTGCCGACGGCCATGCGCTTATTGCCGACACCTATACAGACCGACGGGCCACGGTCGGGCTCAACCTGTTCCGTGCCTTGCTGGTTGCGGACCAGGAAGCTGAAATAAAAGCCGATGAGACGGGCGCACTTCCGGTCTTTGTGCTGTACGCCGAAGACCAGGCTCAGGCAGACAGCTATGCCGATACGTTAAGGCTTGAGCTGGGGAATATCAGGGAACACCGGACCCGGATCGAGAGCGTGTCCTTTAGCGACTACCTGTCACGGAGGCGGGACAGTCCCCTTGGGGTCTTTATCTCACAACGGCTTACCGATGATGAGTTGGAACGACTGGTCCGGCGTTCCATAGAGCAGGGCGTTATTCTCTTTTCACCCTTTGAGGGCGATGTGGAAAAAGGTGTGCTGGCCGGCCTGTCGGTGCAGGCCTCCGTACGACCCTATATCAACCTGACGGTGTTGAAAGAGACCGGCGTTGCGATCAAGCCTTTTTATCTAAGGGTGGCGAGAACCTATGAGTAAGCAAGTCGACCGCCACCGATTACTGCCCGCGCTACTGATCTCCGGTATCTTCCTGGCGGTGATGCTGACCTTCCTGTGGTCGGTGGGGCGCTATTGGTCACATGTATTGCAGCCACGCCTGCAATTGGCCGCAGAGACCCACGCCGAGGTACTGGCCAACGCCCAGGCAACGCCTCTGGTGAACTTCCTCGAGCGAAACGAATGGGCATCACAGCGGCGGGAGTTGGACAGCAAGATCCAGCAACTGTTGCTGATCACTGATCCTGCGGTGCAGGTTCCCTTGTTCCATGCGGTAAACCTGTACTTTGATTACGACCTGATCGACGCGCCGCAGAGCAGCCTGGACATCGTCTCCGGTGAGTCCGATTGTCCCCGGTGCTATGAGGTGGAAGTGCCGTTGATGGACAGCGCAAGCGCGCTGGTAGGCATAGCGACGTTCTGGGTAACTGACGCCTATTACCAGCATCTTGCCGGCGATATGAAAAACCGCTTGTACACGGAACTCAGCGTAGCGCTTGTTGTGCTCGCGGTGGTGTGGCTTGTGGTCCTCGCCTTGTACTTCCGGTTACAGCGGGCCAAGGAACTGGTG
>CAZFPG010000251.1:0-5302 GCA_964521055.1 uncultured Marinobacter sp. | reverse complement strand
TTACGGAGTGTGTATCAAGCCTTCTCCATCTCCGGCCTTGTCTCCGTAAACCGCCGCGTCTCATACGCATCCACCAACCCCTGCACCGCCGCACGCTCCATCTCCTGCACCGCTGGCGTGCCATTCTGTGCATCGGCCCGGCAAAGCACCATGCCCGCCTCAACGGAGATATAACCGGCTGTGGTCTTCAGAGCCTTGTGGTTAATGCCGTCGAACACCCGCCGAAACGCCGTGGTGGAGCAGTGGTCGCTGTTGGGAAAGTGGGCAATGATTGCGTACTGGTTGTCACCCACGCGGCACAGGGAATCCATCGGGCGGATCAAATGGCTCAGACGGCGGGCGATGCCCACGGCCAGTTCGCTCATCACCGAAGGAGCATGCTTACGCTTTAGTTCCTGCCAGTTGCTGATGCCGCAAAGCACGTAGGCCGAAGCCCCGCCCCGGGATTCAGCCTGGCGCAGGCACTTGCCCAGCTTGTCGCGGGAGTAGCGGTTGTTGCACAGGCCGGTTTCCAGATCGATGATACTGCTGTTTTCCAGTTCCCGGTTGTTCTCGATCAGCAGAGAGTTCGCCTTCAGTAGCGTGTTCTGGCGGTCCGCCATGCGGTCGGCAGCGAAGATCCGGGGAATCAGCTGTTTGGTCATGTCCGATTTGTAGATGAAGTCGTCCACGCCGCGGTCAAAGGCTTCAGACAGGGCTTCCACACTCTCGCGGGCGGTGAGCAGGATCACATAGGTGTAATGGTTGTTCTGCTCGTCCTGCTGGCGGACCTGGTCGGTGAGTTCCAGCCCGTCCATCTCCGGCATCAACCAGTCTGCAATCAGCACACTCACGGGGCGCTGGTCGATAAACTCAAGCGCTGCGGGTGCATTGTTCGCGATTCGCACGTCGCGGTATCCTGCATTGCGGAGGGTGCGGCCTACCACCATGCTACTGAATTTGGCGTCGTCTACCACGAGAATGGGAAGGTCAAGATTTGGCATTGTTATCTACTACTCACCAGTCCATTGTCAGATGCGGTGCCGCCCCGGTCTTGGTATGCTTTGGCACCTTGTAAAACCAGAGTGCAACCAGAAGGGCTCCAGTATAGCGTTTTGTGCGTGCCCTGACGCGGATAATTGTAAAAAGTGAGAACCCACCATGCCTTCTTTTGACATAGTTTCTGAAATCGACATGCACGAAGTGACCAACGCCGTGGACCAGGCCAAACGCGAGCTGGGTAATCGCTGGGACTTCAAGAATGTGGAAGCGGACATTGAACTGGACGACAAGGGCATTACCATCAGCGCCGAGCAGGAATTCCAGCTCGAACAGCTGATGGACATGCTGCGAATGGCCTTCGCCAAGCGCAACATTGATGCCCGGGCGTTGTCCGAGGACGGTGAGAGCAAATCCGGCAAGCTGGTAAAACAGCACCTGCAACTGAAGCAGGGCATTGAAACCGACATGGCGAAGAAGATCGTGAAAATGATCAAGGACGCCAAGCTTAAGGTCCAGACCAGCATTGAGGGCGACAAGGTACGGGTAAAAGGCAAGAAACGCGACGACCTGCAAACAGCCATTGCCCTGCTGAAAGAAGCTGAGCTGGACGTACCACTGCAGTTCAACAATTTCCGCGACTAGAAAAATGGGGTCAGACCCCTGTGGATAAACAATAAGTTATCCACAGGGGTCTGACCCCAAATTGGGAGGCAGGATTATCGGCATCGGTCAATGGCGTGCTCTGATCGGGGATGCTCTTTACACCTACACCCGCTGGCAGGTGGTTGCGCTTCTTTTCCTGGGTTTTTCAGCGGGGCTGCCGTTTCTGCTGGTATTTTCCACGCTCAACGCGCGGCTGGCGGATGTGGGGGTGGAAACAGCCACTATCGGGTTTTTCAGTTGGTTGGGTATCACCTACTCCATCAAGGTGTTCTGGGCCCCGGTGGTGGACCGGGTAAAGCTGCCCATCCTTGACAAGCTCCTGGGTAAGCGCCGTAGCTGGATTCTGCTGGCACAGGCGGGCATTGCCACGGGGCTTTACCTGATGGCCCACGTGGATGCTGTTCTGGCGCCTGAGATGATGGCGCTATGCGGTCTGCTGGTGGCATTTTCCTCTGCTACCCAGGACGTGGCTATCGACGCCTACCGCATCGAGATTGCCGAAGAGCGGCTGCAGGCAGCGTTGGCAGCCACTTACATATTCGGGTATCGGCTGGCATTGCTGGTGGCGGGAGCCGGTGCCCTGTACCTTGCCGAGTTCTGGTCATGGCAGGTGTCCTACGAAGTAATGGCGCTGCTGGTCGGCGTGGGTATGGCTACGGTTCTGATCGTGCGGGAACCAAGGGTCAATCACTTTGCTGCCGCCCAGGATATTGCCGAAAAGATTGAACATGAAGCCAGCAAGCGTACCCACCTGAACCCCCGGCTGGCACGGTTTATCGGCTGGTTTTATGCGGCCGTGGCTGGTCCGTTCCTGGATTTCTTCCGGCGCTACAAGGAACTGGCGATCCTGATCCTGGTGATGGTGGCGGTATACCGCATATCCGACATCGCCATGGGCGTGATGGCCAACCCCTTCTACCTGGACTTCATGGGCTTCTCCAAAACCCAGGTGGCGGATGTCACCAAGATCTTCGGTTTCTTCATGACCATTGCCGGCTCCCTGGTGGGCGGTGTGCTGGTGGTGCGTTATGGCGTTCGCAGGATACTGCTTGCCGGCGCCATTATGACGGCGGCCACCAATCTGCTGTTTGTGGTTCTGGCGCAATACCCGCCGAACATTGTCACCCTGGCCCTGGTGGTCAGTGCTGATAACCTGAGTGGCGGCATCGCCAACGTGGCATTGATCGCCTGGCTCTCCAGCATGACCAGCGCCGCCTTCACCGCAACCCAGTACGCGCTGTTCAGCTCCCTGATGACGTTGCCCGGGAAGTTTATCGGTGGCTTCTCCGGCATGGTGGTGGCCGGCTTCGGTTACGGGGAATTCTTCCTGGTGGCAGGGCTGATGGGCATACCCGCTATACTGTTAGCCTGGTACATGATCCGCAAAGGCGACCGCCTGGATGCCCTGGCGCCCCGTAACGAAGAGGTTGCAGAGGAACCCCGTAGGTCGGATCAGGCCCCGGAGGGGCCGTAATCCGACATCTGTTTTGCCTGATGGCATTTGGGGGCCGATCGAACTTCTGAGCGGGCCTCTCGTGAACAATACAAACTCGAATCAAACACCATGACAGAACCCACCAAGGACCAAAAAATCTGGCAAGTCGTTGCCGCCATTCCCCCTGGCTGCGTAGCCAGCTACGGCCAAATCGCCGATATGGCCGGTCTGGGGCGACAGGCCCGATACATCGGGAAGGCCCTGGGCAAGCTTCCAGAGGGGCACGCCATCCCGTGGTATCGCGTAATCAGAAGCAATGGACAGATTGCGTTCCCCCTAGGAAGCGAGGCATTTGAGGTGCAGGCCCAAAATTTGCGAGAGGAAGGGGTCGTGGTTATCGATGGCAGGATTTCGATGAAACAGTATCAGTGGCGTCCATAAACGTTAGTGGTGTTTCGGATGGAGTCATGTGGCGATCCCATCAAGGGTTCAGTCGGGCAGGGGGTGGTGGTATTTTTTCTGCCAGAAAAAGATGTCTGAGCGAAGCGAGTTCTTTTTCCAAAGAAAAAATACCACCACCCCCCTAGCCAGCCCCCAAACCCTTCAGGCTAGGGGGGGCAAAGCCAAAAGCCTACAATCGAAGCGCCCCATCAACCTCAATCATCCGCCCGGACATATAATCATTCTCGAAGATAAACGCCGCTGCCGAGGCAATCTCTTCCGGCTTGCCCATGCGCTTCAGGGGAATGCCAGCGGTCATTTTCTCCAGGGCTTCCGGCTTCATGGACGCTGTCATTTCGGTTTCAATAAAGCCTGGTGCGATGCCCATGCAGCGGATGCCGTAGCGGGCGAGCTCCTTGGCCCATACTGGCACCAATGCTGAAACACCGGCCTTGGCAGCGGAATAGTTGCTCTGGCCCATGTTGCCGGCACGGGAAATGGACGCGATGTTGATGATCACACCCTGATCGCCATTCTTGATCATCTGTGTAGATGCCTCGCGGCCGCACAGGAAAACGCCCGTCAGGTTCACATCAATCACCGCCTGCCACTGGGACAGTTCCATGCGCTTTTCTACCTGGCCATCCTTTACCTTCACCATCAGCCCGTCGCGCAGAATGCCGGCGTTGTTGATCAGCCCGTTCAGGTGGCCGAAATCGTTCACGATGGATGCAAAAGTCTTCTCGACATCCTCTTCCTTCGCCACGTTGCAAACGTAGGTTCTGGCATCGCCACCGGCCTTTTTGCACGCTTCGGCGGCTTCTTCCAGCTTTTCAGGCATCAGGTCGATCAGCGCCAGGCGGGCGCCTTTGGCGGCCAGGTATTCTGCCATGGCACGTCCCAGGCCCTGGCCGCCGCCGGTAATTGCAATCACGGAATCTTGAAGTTTCATGTTTCGCCCTAAGGTAGTGAATTAGCAAGCGAGGCGAGTATACCAGAGCTTTTTGTAGCCGCCGCAACCAGACACAACCTATCCCGGGAGGCTCTTTTGGGCGTTTTTCTCTTTTTATTCATCGTCATGCCGATTGTGGAGATGACGATTCTGATCAAGGTGGGAACCCTCATTGGCGCCCTGAATACCGTGGGTCTGGTGTTGCTGACAGCTGTCATCGGTGCCGCATTGCTCCGGCAGCAGGGGCTTGCCACGTTATTGAAGGCCAATCAGCGGCTCAACAGTGGTGAGTTGCCGGCGAAGGAAGTGGCTGAAGGACTGATTCTCGCGGTGGGGGGCGCCTTGCTGCTGACTCCCGGCTTCGTCACCGACACCATTGGCTTCCTTTGCCTGATTCCCGGCTCCCGCCACTGGCTTGCCGCCCAGGCGCTCAAGCGCATGGTGGTGGCCGGCCAGGGCGGCAGCTTCACCTTTACCGCAGGCCAACGCGGACCGTTCGAGGGGCAGGGGCCGTTTGGTGGGCGCGAAGGCCCCTTCGGTCGTCAGAGCCCCTTTGACCGGAACGGAGACATCATTGAGGGGGAGTACCGGGACGAGACAGAGCATGATCATCAGCGCCTGGACCGGGATGACGACGATTCGCCGGAAAAAAAGTGAAAATTTTTTCTCGCCAAGTATTGAAAACGAATACGGCACCCCCACATAAGTGTCACAAGTTCGCTGCGGGCCAATAACCGCTGTAAAACAGTTGGTTAAAAGCCCCGGCTTTTAACGCAACCATCATTGCCAAACCTAACCTGACATTGGAGATATCGAGCAATGAAAATACG
>CAZFPG010000250.1:0-5327 GCA_964521055.1 uncultured Marinobacter sp. | reverse complement strand
GGGGGTGTTAGGCTAGGGTTCATTGCGTTCTCCTCGATGATGACTGAACAGGCTTCGGCTGTTGAGGGGCCGGCCCTGCAGAAGGTAATCCACCAGCACACGGGTGACCCGCTTGGCAACGCGCCGGCATTCTGTCGATTCCAGGTCTCCGGACGCCAGCGCCAGCAGCGTGGCACCAGACAGGTTCTGGAGCCTGACACCAGCCGAGGGCATGGACAGAATCCCCTGTTCCGGATCATAGCAATAATACTTACCGCCCTCGACCGCAAACCCGGTGTCGGTGGCCAGATCCCACGCAAAGTCATACCCCAGCTCTGCCGCGAAGGACTGCTCGAACCGACGCAGAACCGGCTCTACATCATGGGCTTCGGATAACTCGGCAATCGCGTCGATATAGGAGGCAAAGAGGCGGGGATGGGGATCGGCCAGCGGCAACAGGCGCTGCAGAAGTTCATTCACGTAGAGCCCGCTGTAGAGCGACAGGGTCCGCTTCAGAACGGGCCCGCCACGGACTTCCGCCTGGGTCAGGGTCTTCAGGTCGCTGCGGCCCGTCCAGTCCAGAAGCAGCGCCTGGAACGGCTGCAGCTGTGCCTTCAGCGGGCTTTTCGCACTATTGCCGCCACGGGCAATAACAGTTATCCGGCCCGCATTGAGGGAAAAAACATCAACCATCAGGCTGGTTTCACGCCATGGCCGGCGGTGGAGGACGTACGCGGGCTCCTGCTGCATTGGCCCCGTCATAGGCGCCTCAGAAGTCGTTCATACCAAGGCTTTTCAATGCCCGGTCACTGTCGGCCCAGCCACGCTTGACCTTGACCCAGAGCCTGAGCATAACCTTGCTGTCAAACAGGCGCTCCATGTCAGCCCGGGCTTCCTGGCCGATGCGGCGCAGGCGCTCACCCTTGTCGCCGATCATGATTTTCTTCTGGCCTTCGCGCTCCACCAGAATCAGCGCGGAAATGTGCAGGGTCTTGCCGTCCTTGCGGAATTCCTCGATTTCGACCGCCACGGAATACGGCAGCTCTGCACCCAGTTGCCGGGTGATTTTCTCCCGCACCATTTCCGATGCCATGAAGCGCTCACTGCGATCGGTGATCTGGTCATCCGGATAGAAGTGCACACTTTGCGGCAGAAAACGCCCCACCGACTCCTCCAGTGGCTCGAGATTCATGCCCTTCAACGCCGACAGAGGAATGATTTCAGCAAAGTCCCGCTTTCGGGACAGCATGTCCAGGTGAGGCAGCAGGGCCTCGCGATTCTCGATCCGGTCCACTTTGTTGACCGCAAGGATAACCGGGCATTTCAGGCTGCTCAGTTTTTCCAGCACCATGTCATCCGCGGTGGTCCAGGCCATCTGGTCAACCACGAACACCGCCACGTCAACATCCTTCAATGCCGAGGTGGCTACCTTGTTCATATACCGGTTGATGGCACGGGGTTCTTCCTCGTGCATACCCGGAGTATCCACGTAGATGGCCTGCACCGGGCCAACGGTCTTGATGCCCAGAACCTGGTGACGCGTGGTCTGCGGCTTGCGGGAGGTAATACTCAGCTTCTGGCCAAGAATGTGGTTCAGCAACGTGGACTTGCCCACATTGGGCCGGCCAACAATCGCCACAAAGCCACAGCGGCTGTCCGGGTTTTCGGGACGGGTCACATCATTCATCAATCGTTCTCCACGCCCAGTTCCTTGAGCGCATTGCGGGCGGCCTGCTGCTCGGCAATCCGACGGCTGTTGCCGGTGCCGCTGGTTTTACGGTCCAGCGACGGCAGAGCGCAGGAAACATGGAAAGTCTGGGCGTGAGCTTCACCATCCACGGAAATGACATCATAACGCGGAAGGGGGAATTGCCGCGACTGCAGGTATTCCTGCAACCGGGTTTTGGGATCTTTCTGGGTATCCTGCAGATCCAGCTGCTTCAGACGAACCTCGAACCAGCGCAACACCTGCTCCCGGCAGGTATGGAAATCACTGTCCAGATAAATGGCGCCGATAATGGATTCCACGGCATCCGCGAGGATGGACTCACGGCGAAACCCACCGCTCTTCAGCTCGCCGGAACCCAGCCGAAGGTATTTTCCCAGTTCGAATTCACGGCCGATTTCCGCCAGGGTAACACCCTTGACCATACGCGCCCGAAGACGGCTCAGCTGCCCCTCCCGGGCCTTCTCGAAGTGCAGGTACAGATGCTCGGCTATAACCATATTGACGATGGAGTCCCCCAGGAACTCCAGGCGCTCATTGTTCTGGTTGCCATAGCTTCGATGGGTAAGCGCCAGCAGCAGGCGCTCGGGGGTTTTGAACTGATAACCTATGCGCCGCTGCAGCTGTTCCAGATCCGGTTGCGAACTCACTTGCCCTTCATCTCATACTCGTGTTGGAAGTGGATAACCGTATCCACGTTACGGAAAAGGTTGTTGCGGACTTCATAATCCACATTGATCACCACGAACTCGCCGTTTTTCTCAACGCTGATGTTCTTGGCATCAAACCCTCTCACATTATTGACGCTCAGGCGCTTGTTGATCAGGCTCCTGACCTGCGAAGGCCCCATATCAGAGAGATCCTCGGTGCCCTCAAGGCTTTCCAGGGCTTCCTGGATAGTGATGTCATCCAGATAGGCCGGCCCCAGCTTGATCACCAGCGTCAGCAGGCCACCGAAAAAGAGCACCATGATCATGATAACAAGCGCCGAGGCACCTGACTGTTTGCGCATGGATGAAAGACTGTTTTTCTTCATTATGGAAACCACCCCTGAGTTACAACGCACCTATTCTATGCCGCCCACACGATCAAAGGATGGCAGACTGGTCAGCGATTGCCAGTGCATCCAGATCGCAAATGCCTTGCCCACAACCAGCTCGTCCGGGACCGTGCCCCAGTAACGGCTGTCGTTGCTGTTATCGCGATTGTCCCCCATCACGAAATACTCACCTTCTGGCACCAGCCATTCCCCTTCGCCGGACCGGCCTGTGCGCCCGAGGGTCAGGAACACGTTGTACTGGGTATCACCAAGGGTTTCACGCCGTAGCTCTGCCGGTGGCAATCGCGCAACAAAACTGGATTCCACGTTCTCGCCATTGATGAACAGTTCACGATCCTGATAGCGGATACGGTCGCCAGGCAAACCGACAACCCGCTTGATGTAGTTGGTACGGCCATCCTCCGGAAAACGGAACACGATCACATCGCCGCGCTCCGGGTCATCCACTTCCAGTATCTTGGTACCGGCCACGGGCAGCCGCAGCCCATAGGCATACTTGTTGACCAGAATGAAGTCGCCTACTTCCAGGGTGGGCAACATGGAGCCGGAAGGGATCTGGAAAGGTTCCACCAGAAATGAGCGCAATATCAGCACCACCGCCAGCACCGGAAAGAACGAACGGCTGAGATCGACGAGGTAGGGTTCCTTGGGCTCTTCATCAGTCTCAACCTCCCCCGGCTCCAACCCGGCCGTTGCAAGCCTGCGCTTGCGGAGAAAGGCTTTGTCCAGCAGCCAGATAAGCCCGGTTACAAACGTCAGAACTACCAGAACCAGGGGAAAATCAATATCCATTCAGGTGCCTTTTAGTTATCCACTTTCAGTACGGCAAGGAACGCTTCCTGAGGCACCTCAACATTGCCCAGCTGCTTCATGCGTTTTTTACCTTCTTTCTGCTTCTGCAGCAGTTTTTTCTTCCGGCTGACATCGCCGCCGTAACACTTAGCGGTCACGTTCTTGCGAAGCGCCTTGACAGTGACCCGGGAGACCACCTGGTTCCCGATGGCCGCCTGGATGGCAATATCAAACATCTGACGCGGGATCAGTTCCTTCATTTTCTCGACCAGTGCCCGGCCTTTGTAGTGGGCCTGGTCCTTGTGCACGATCAGTGCCAGGGCGTCCACCCGCTCAGCATTAATCAGTACGTCCAGCCTTACCAGATTGGCAGTCTGGAAACGCACAAACTGGTAGTCGAGAGAGGCAAAGCCCCGGCTAGCCGACTTGATGCGGTCGAAAAAGTCCAGAACCACTTCCGCCATCGGCAACTCGTAGGTTACCTGAACCTGGGTTGACATGAAGTGCATGTTTTTCTGGATGCCGCGCTTTTCCTCGCAGAGCTTGATGACATTACCCAGGTGCTCCTGAGGCACCAGAATGCTGGCCTCAACAATCGGCTCCCGCATTTCCTCGATGGAACCAATATCCGGAAGGCTGGAGGGATTGTCCACCGACAGGGTCTCACCCTGTTTGGTAACGACTTCATAGATTACCGTTGGTGCCGTGGTAATCAGATCAATATCGTATTCACGTTCAAGGCGCTCCTGGACAATCTCCATGTGGAGCATGCCCAGGAAGCCACAACGGAAACCGAAGCCGAGGGCATCCGAGCTTTCCGGCTCAAAAAACAGCGAAGCATCGTTCAGGGTCAGCTTCTCCAGCGCATCGCGGAAATCGTTGTAGTCATCGGCACTCACCGGGAACAGCCCGGCATAGACCTGGGGCTTCACTTTCTTGAAGCCGGGCAGCATGGGGATATCGTCCGAGCCTTTCTGCTGCACGATGGTATCGCCCACTGGTGCGCCATGAATGTCCTTGATACCCGCCACCACGAAGCCGACATCTCCGGCTTCCAGGATATCCGTATCCTTGGGCTTGGGATTGAAAATGCCTACTTTTTCGGCATTCCAGGCTTTGCCAGTGGACTTGATGACAATCTTGTCGCCTTTTTTCAGGGTGCCCTCAG
The DNA here is from genome assembly GCA_964521055.1 of uncultured Marinobacter sp. GTDB lineage: Bacteria > Pseudomonadota > Gammaproteobacteria > Pseudomonadales > Oleiphilaceae > Marinobacter. The sequence goes on along the minus strand of CAZFPG010000250.1, from coordinate 602 downwards.
TCACCCGTACCAGGGATACCACACCAAGGTAATTATCGAACCAGGAATCAATAATCAGCGCCTGCAGGGGCGCGCTGCGATCCCCCTTCGGGGGCGGGATTTTGGCGATCAGGTCTTCCAGAACATCCTCAACACCAATGCCGCTCTTGGCACTGCAGCGGACCGCTTCGGTGGCAGCAATGCCGATGATGTCCTCGATTTCCTGGGCAACCCGCTCGGGCTCTGCCTGGGGCAGGTCCATCTTGTTCAGTACCGGCACCACCTCCAGACCTTGTTCAATGGCGGTGTAGCAGTTGGCTACCGACTGCGCCTCAACACCCTGGCCGGCGTCCACCACCAGCAGGGCACCTTCACAGGCATACAGGGAGCGCGACACTTCGTACGAGAAATCCACGTGGCCGGGGGTATCGATAAAATTCAGTTTGTATTCCTGACCATCCCGGGCCGTGTAGTTCAGTGTCACGCTCTGGGCCTTGATGGTAATGCCACGCTCGCGCTCAAGATCCATGGAATCCAGCACCTGTTCGGCCATTTCACGTTCCGTGAGACCACCGCAGATCTGGATGAAGCGGTCTGCCAGAGTGGATTTACCGTGGTCGATG
>CAZFPG010000249.1:0-5329 GCA_964521055.1 uncultured Marinobacter sp. | reverse complement strand
ACCATGTCGCGAACCTGGCCGGCCTTGTCGAAATACCCCCATCGGCCTTCAATGCCGACGCTCTCTGCCACCGAAATCTCTACGTGGGAGATATGATTCTGGTCCCACTGGGAGGCAAACAGGTTGTTGGCGAACCGCAGGGCGATCAGGTTCTGGACGGTTTCCTTGCCCAGGTAATGGTCAATCCGGAACAACTGGTCTTCGTTATAGACCTCGCCCAGTTCGTCGTTGATCACCTTGGAGGACTCAAGGTCATGGCCGATAGGCTTCTCAACCACCACCCGGGTGTTCTGGTCGCAACACCCATTGCTGCGTAGATTGCGGGCAATCACACCGTACATGGATGGCGGCGTGGCCATGTAGACAATCAGGTTGCTGGTTTCATTGCTGCGCCAGTCATTGAGGGCGCCGTAACCGTCCGGGTTGGTAAAATCCAGGAACTGGTAGTCAACGCGCTCCAGGAAACGTTCCGCCACGCCTGTATCAAACTCATGCTTTTTCACGTGCTCCCTGAGCTTGCCAAGCAGGATCTTGCGAACCTCTGCGGTGTCGGCTTTGTTTCTCGCAATGGCAAGAATGCGGCTGCCTTTATGCAGCAGCCCGGCACGTTCCAACTGGTACAGTGCGGGAAAGAGTTTGCGTTGCGCCAGGTCGCCCAGCGCTCCAAACATCATCAGGTCACAGCGGGTATTTATCGGGTCAGCCATCGGTTCCTTTCTCTCTTTGTTTTCGTGCCGAACTGCACAGCTCGCACGACTCGAGGCATCAATGTAGTAATTTTATGCAAATAATGACACCTGAAATGAAATTTTCCAAGGATATTTTCCAATTAATGACACTTTTACTACCACAAATTGCCACAAAACACGCTATAATCACCGCGGATTCTGACAAGAAAGCCGATACATCAGGGAGTATTCTCAATGGCTGCCAATCAGGCGCAACGCGACGACAATCTGCTCGAAGATATCCAGCTGCGGCTGGACACTCTCAATAAATCCGAGCGCAAGGTTGCCGAGGCAATTCTTCGCGACCCCAGCGCCGCAACCCGATACAGCATTGCCGCGCTGGCCAGGGCTGCTGATGTCAGCGAACCCACGGTCAACCGGTTCTGCCGCGGATTTTCAGCTACCGGCTTCCCTGATTTCAAAATACGCCTGGCTCAAAGCATTGCCACCGGCACACCCTACATCGGGCAGAATGTGGAGCCTGATGACACGGTGGCAGAATTTGCCGACAAAATCATGCTGAGCACCATCGCCAGCCTGGACAAGGCGCGCCAAGCTCTTGACCCGAAAGCGCTGTCCGCGGCGATTGATTACCTGATCCAGGCCAAGCAGATCAACTTCTTTGGCATGGGTGGGTCCGCCCCCGTCGCCATGGACGCCCAACACAAGTTCTTCCGCTTTAACATTCCGGTGATGTCCTATGATGACGCGCTGATGCAACGCATGGTTGCCGCAGGCAGCACCACCGGCGATGTCATCGTGCTTATTTCCTATACCGGGCGTACCCGTGAAACCGTGGAAATCGCACAGCAGGCCAGAAACAACGGCGCCACGGTCATCGGGATTACCATGCCCGGCTCACCCCTTGCCGAGGCCTGCACGGTGGTGATTGAAGTCACCGCACCAGAAGACACGGAAGTCTACATGCCAATGTCGTCGCGCATTATTCACCTGACCGTGATCGACATTCTGGCCACAGGCGTCACACTCAAACGCGGTGCCGATTTCCTGGGCCACCTTAAAAAGATAAAGGAAAGCCTGAAACCGACACGGTTTCCCGTGTAGCGAACACCTCTGTTCGTAGCCGGAAGCCACTGATTTGCGGACTCATCCTTCTACGCCCCTCCTCCCCCTGAAAACTCACCCCCCTTTTTCTTCAGGGCGGAGGATGTACTCCCTCGCCTGTTACAGGACTATGAAATCCGGTTTCCCAATGTCTGATTGGCAGAAGCTGCAATCACGGGAACCGGAGGCCTGATCCGGAACCAGCTGTCCCCTGGCAGAATGCCCGGAACTCCGCTTCCCCGACATTCAAAAAAGACAAAAAGCACAGGACACAGATGATGCAGAACAATAAGCGCTATTTCCCGAACAAACTCCCGCTGGCTGCTGCCGTAACAGCCGCTATCATGGCCACCCCGGCCATTGCAGTAGATTTTCACGGTTACTCCCGCGCCGGCGTTTCAACCAACATCGGCAGTGGTGGTGAACAGACCTGTTTCGGCAGCGGTGCAAATGGCCACTATGTCGGCCGTATCGCTGACGAGTGCGATACCTACGCAGAGCTGGGCCTGGGCGATGAACTGTTCAGCCAGGACGGTAAAACCTTCCGTTTTGACTCCATGCTGGCCTACAGCGCCGACCGCCAGGGTAATGACTACCAGGCCCTGAACGGTGCCAACAACATCAGCAACGTCGATTTCGGCAATGACGAGGTCGATCGCAACAATTCCGACCCCTACGGCGGTGGCGATATTGCCCTTCGCCAGCTGTACGTCTCTGCCAATAACGTTATTGAATCCCTGCCTGGCGCAACGCTGTGGGCCGGTAAGCGTTTCTACAAGCGCAAGGACATCCACCAGCTGGACCTGTTCTACCTCAGCAACTCCGGCTATGGTGCCGGCATCGAGAACATCCAGGCAGGCGCTGGCCAATTGTCACTCGCCTACACCAACTCCGACACCAGTGATGGCGACGACCTTGTGCAGAACAACAAGGTGGACGTTCGCTATGCGTTTCCGGTCGCCGGGGATCACACCCTGGAGCTGATCGGTATCTACGCCATGGCTGACCTGACAGACGCCCAGCAGGATGCCGGCATTGACGACGAAGACGGCTATTTCGTCATGGCGGAGATCTCATCCGGTGTGATGGGTGGCTTCAACAAGTTTGCCGTCCAGTACGGCGCGGACTCCATGGGCTTCACCAACGCCGAGAATGGCACTGGCGGCCGGGTGGATAATGCCAACGTCGCGGGCTACTTCGAGTCCAGCTGGCGCATCCTGAACCACGGTGTTGTCAAGCTCGGTGGTGACTGGGAACTTGGCCACTCCGTGGTCTATGAAGAGGCCGAGTCACACGATCCCGCTGCCAAAGACGGCGAGCGCCTGAGCATTGTGGCCCGCCCGACCTACAACTGGTCGCCGGTTATGAGCACCGCCATTGAAGTAGGCTACAGCGATACCGACCGCCCATGGTTCGCGGAATCCCAGGATCTTGGCAAGTTCGCCGTGGCACAGCAGTGGCAAGCCGGCCCGGGTTACTGGGCACGCCCGGTTATCCGCGCATACGCGGCGACATTCTTCGGTGACGAAGCCGAGAATGCACGCGGTGGCGAAGGCATCGATGGTGATATTCAGGTCGGTGCCCAGATCGAAGCCTGGTGGTAAGGCTCTAAACTCCACACACTCTCTCGTTGGACCTCTTTGGGCCGGCTCTTGAGCCGGCCCTTTTTTGTGGTAACCCACTCTTTTCCTACTCCCCATACTCCCCCCGAACTACGCCTGCAAAAGTCAGCTGCCGAAGGATGTGTACAGTCCGGGTTCGCGCAACCATGAAACCGTGACCTTTGCGCGCCAGCGTTGCCGGTGCGCGAGTTACCTTTCAAACAACAACAATGGAAAAAGGATATCCGTTATGCCTGACCATAAACTGGTTGCAGGCGGCTGGGTTCTGGCGCTTTCGCTGGCCCTTGTCGGTTGCAACTCCGGTAGCAGTTCCTCTTCGGATACCGATAATTCCGGCGGCGGCGACTCGACCGCCCTGCTGGAACCCGGTGAGAACGAGGCAATCCTCTATTACAAGCGTCCGGAAGGTGATTACGACGGCTGGGGCCTCCACCTCTGGAACGACTCGGCGTCCGGATGCGACGGACTGGCCGAGGACGTGCCCACAGAGTGGAGCGATCCACGCAGCCATGATGGCGTTAACGAGACTTACGGCGCCTACTACATCATCCCCATGCGTGACGGCGGAGACTGCATGAACTTCATCATGCACAAAGGGGATGAAAAAGACCTGGGCGATGACGACCACCGCTGGCACTTCGGCGCTCTGGGCAACCGCATTTTTACGCTCAGTGGCAGCCAGCTGTTATCCCCCGACCCCATAGAATCAGAAGGGCCAACCATTGATGGTGCCAAGGCACACTGGCTGGACGCCAACACGCTGGTGTTTGCAGACACCGCCAACGCAACCCGCGTGGAGCTCCGCTACGACGCCACCGCCGGCATTACCATCGATGACGCCAACGACACCCTTGATGGCGGAAACACGATCGAACTGAGCGCCACAACCCTGTCGCCCGAACTGCAGCAGGCGTTCCCGCATCTGGCTGACTCGCCGGCCTATTCGGTGGATACCGACACCCAAACCAGAGAGGAAGCCCTGCGCGGGCAGTTGGTGGCTGGTGCCTATAACAGTGATGATGAACTGATCTCCGCCACCCGCCTGCAGATCCCCGGGGTACTGGATGACCTCTATGCCTTCGATGGTCCCCTCGGTGCCACGGTCAATGGTGCCGATACCGACTTCGCGATCTGGGCGCCAACAGCGCAGAACATGCGCCTGCATGTATTCAATGCCGACGGCAGCATGGTCAGCGGCTACCCCGTGGACATGGTGCGCAACAACGGTGTCTGGGAACACACTGGCAACACAGCGGATGTCGACCGCAAGTTCTACCAGTACGAGGTGACGGTTTTCCATCCGCGCACTGACGCCATCGAAACCACCATGACCTCGGACCCCTATGCCGTCAGCCTGTCGGAAAACGGCGTGTACGCGCAGGTGGCCAACCTGGACGACGGCGACCTGAAACCGGCCAATTGGGACAGCATGATGACCCCACCCATGCTGGCTCCGGAAGACGTGGTGGTCTATGAAACCCATATCCGCGATTTCAGTGCCACCGATGAGACCGTGGCAGCGGATAATCGCGGCAAATACGCGGCATTTACCGAAACCTCAAGCGATGGGATTGCCCACCTTGAAGCCATGGCCAATGCGGGAATTACCCACCTCCACCTGCTACCGGCCTTCGATATCGCGACCGTTAACGAAGACCCGGTAGACGTCGTGAACGTTGACGAAGACTTCAGCCGGCTTTGTGACCTGTCAGAGGAGGCTGCGGAAAACTACGCCAGCCATTGCGAGAGTGGCAACACGATCCGTGAGGTACTGGAGTCATTCGATTCCACAACCGGGGACGCCCAGGCCCTGTACGGAACATTTCGTGGTCTGGACAGCTTCAACTGGGGTTACGACCCGGTTCATTACACCGTTCCGGAAGGCAGCTACGCCTCTGACGCGGACGGCGTAGC
>CAZFPG010000248.1:0-5369 GCA_964521055.1 uncultured Marinobacter sp. | reverse complement strand
ACATTGTTGGGGTGGGGCGCCCAATCCGGGGCGCTCACGTGTTCTGGAAGAGGCCTACAGACCGGCGCCCCGGGCCTGGGCGGTTTTCGCAGAGCATTTCTGGTCACTCTTTACCCTGAATGCTTCCTTCACCGGAAACCGTTGAAAACAGCAACTGCCCGGCAAGCACCAGCAATACACCTCCCATCAGGCGGTCCAGCCAGTAGCCAAAGCGGTTAAAACCCCTGCGGATCTGCGGCAGCGTGAAGAATACCGCTACCGCCATGAACCACAGTCCCGTTGCAACCGCCATGTAGATGCCATAGGCGGACTGGATGGCAATCGGTGTGCCAGGGCTGATAATCACCGAAAACAGTGAAACGAAGAACAGCGTGGCTTTCGGGTTCAGAGCGTTGGTGAGAAAACCCAGGCGATAGGCTGCCAGCCCGGATTGTTGTTCCCCGTTGGCGGTCTCCACATGGATACCACCTGCCTTTGAGCGCAGGCATTGGATGGCAATCCAGATGAGATAAAGGGCGCCCACCACCTTAAGAATGCTGAACAGCACCAGGGACTGCTGGATGATCAGACCGATGCCGAGCAGGGAATAGCCCACATGAATGAGAATGCCCGTGCCGATGCCGAAGGCAGTGAGCAGGGCGTTGCGGCGGCTCTGGCACAGGGCCTGCCGAAGCATCACGGCGAAGTCCGGGCCGGGGCTGGCAACGGCGAGGAAGTGAACGAGGGCAACGGTAATGAACTCCGGCCAGTATTCATGCATGTCTGTTTGTCTCCTGGGGAATTCCGGGGCAGGATTCCAGTCTAGAAGGTCAGGAACGAAAAGTCCTGTGCCGGACATGGGGAGTGTTTCGTTCCGGGGATGAACCAATCCCTGTTTTCCCCTCTATACTCAGGCAAATGAATGACAGATTCCGACAGGTCAGGAGTTGTTGACGTGGACAAACGCAAGGTAGATGTCGCGATTATCGGAGCAGGTACGGCTGGCATGGGGGCCTATCGCGCGGCCCGCAAGCGTACCGACAACGTTGTGATGATTGAGGGTGGCCCCTACGGGACAACCTGCGCCAGGGTCGGCTGTATGCCCAGCAAACTGCTGATTGCTGCGGCTGACAGCGCCCATCACTTGCAGAAGGCGCCGATGTTCGGGGTGCATCCCGGTAATGTACACGTGGACGGCAAGGCGGTGATGGAAAGGGTGCGAAATGAGAGGGATCGTTTCGTGAGTTTCGTGGTGGAGGCAGTTGAAGGTTTCCCCGAGGAACATCGCGTCCGCGGTCACGCCCGTTTCCTGTCACCACACCGGATCAGTGTCGGTAATAACCTGGAAATAGAGGCCGGGCGAGTGGTCATTGCCACGGGTTCCAGGGCGAATATCCCCGGGTTTCTCAAAGGCGCCAAGGATCGCCTGATCGTAAACGATGACATCTTTGAGTGGGATGACCTGCCACAATCAGTGGCGGTATTCGGCCCCGGCATCATTGGTCTGGAACTGGGGCAGGCGCTCAGCCGGCTGGGTGTGCGGGTCCGGATGTTTGGTGTCAGTGGCGGCGTGGGCCCCCTGCAGGAAGATGCCATCCGGAAGTACGCGTTGAAGTCGTTTAACGAAGAATTTTCCCTGGATGCGGACTCCAGAGTGAGCTCCGTAGAAAGGACGGCCGACGGCGTCAGTATCCGGTTCAAAGATCCTGATCGCGGTGAGGTGACGGAAACGTTCGACTATCTGTTGGCTGCCACGGGGCGGCGGCCGAATGTGGATGGCCTGGATATCCAGAACGCGGATATTGCCCAGGACGACAAGGGATCCCCCCTGTTCGACCATTACACGCTTCAGTGCGGTGACAGCCACATATTCATCGCCGGTGACGCCAACAACGAAGTGCCATTATTACACGAGGCGGCTGATGAGGGGCGCATTGCCGGCGACAACGCTGCCCGTTATCCCGACGTGCGGGCGGGGTTGCGGCGGGTTCCGCTTGGCATTGTGTTTACGGATCCGCAAATTGCCACTGTAGGCATGACGCTCAAGGAAGTCGATGAACGCTGCAAGGGGTGTTATGCCGTTGGCGAGGTGTCGTTTGAGAGCCAGGGGCGCAGTCGTGTTATCGGTGCCAACAAAGGGCTTTTGCACCTCTATGGTGAGCGTGGCAGTGGGCTGTTTCTTGGCGCAGAGATGTTCGGGCCTGCCGCTGAGCATATCGGCCATCTCCTGGCCTGGGCCGTTCAGAATCGTATGACGGTGAGCGAAATGCTTGATATGCCGTTTTACCACCCGGTCATCGAGGAGGGGCTTCGCACAGCCCTGCGGGATCTTAACCGCAATCTTGATATTGGCCCGCAACCGGTGGCGCAGTGCCTGGATTGTGGCCCAGGTGGTTGATACCGCCGAGGCCGCTTTGTCAGAAAGTTCTGGCAACCGGTGTTGACGTGCTGTTGGCCGCGTCCCTTGCATTCTGTTGTTTGCGCGCCCATAACTTCTCATGGAAGAAATACGCAACCGTGTTGATGGCGGGCTCCACCATCGCGATCAGGCTGCCTATGAGGATATCGCCAGTCAGGAGGTAGGCAACGGTAAATGCAACAGTGAAGTGGGTTATCGCAAAGGTGATCGTCTTCAACAGGGAAGCGTCGCCCCTGGATCCGTGGTTGTGAACAAACATCTTCAATGTGCTCATGATCGGCTCTGCGTGCTGAGTGACTATGAGCCCATTCAATAGCAAGTGATAATCATTGTTAAATTAATTGTTTAAAAAATTTCTATAGTGCAGAGCTATTGATCTGCGGCTTTAAATATTATTTTTGGCTATTGAATGTATTGGTTAACTAAACTTCAACTATCAATATGGGCTGGTTATTGTAACGCCAGAACATTCGGATAGCTGTCAAGGAGACATGTTATGAGCAAGAACTTTATCGGTCTGGACACTGAGAAGACTCAGAAGCTGGCAAATTCACTGAACGATCTGCTGTCGAATTATCAGATCTTCTATATGAATGTGCGTGGTTATCATTGGAACATAAAGGGTGACAATTTCTTCGAGCTCCACGCCAAGTTTGAAGAGCTGTACGACGATTTGCTGCTGAAAATTGATGAGATTGCAGAGCGGGTTCTGACACTGGGCCATCGCCCTGCCCATGCCTACAGCACCTACATTGAAAAGTCAGAGGTGCCCGAGCGCAAAGACGTCGCAGATGGCAAGGATGCGGTGGAGAACATCGTCGACAGCTTTGCCAAGCTGATCGGCAAGCAGCGAGAGCTGCTGCACCTGGCGGGCGATGCCGACGACGAGGGTACCGTGGCACTGATGAGTGACTACATCTCCCAGCAGGAAAAAACCGTCTGGATGTACCGCAGCTACCTGGGCCAGTAGGCCTCCGTTGCTGTACCAGTCCCAGCCAGAATGGCGACCTCAGGGGCGCCATTTTTTTGTCTTTGCCATAATGTTGAAACAGTCCTGACTTCAAAGAGACGCCTTTCTGTCACCTCTTCTCCATAAAGTGTGTCGTTGACAACCACACGTATAACGACAGAAGAGGTAACTATGAAACTTCAGAAAACGCTCCTCTCAGCAGCAATCCTTACGACTGTTCTGGGGTTGACCGCCTGTGATGGTGATGACGGCAGCGATGGCAACGATGGCGCCCCAGGCACCAGCCAGACCCTGATCGAGCTGAACGTGCTTGGCAGCTATGCCAGCGGAGTCTTTGATGAGAGTGCCGCCGAGATTGTTGCCCATGACCCGGTGAACCAGCGTTTATTTGTTATCAATGCCAATGATTCCACCGTGGATGTTCTGGACATCCAGGACCCGGAGCAACCGGTAAAGCTGGGAACCATTGATGCCACCGCCGAGGGTGCCTCTGCCAACAGTGTTGCGGTGTACGGAGAGCTTGTAGCCGTGGCCATAGAAGCTGAGGTCAAGCAGGACAATGGCAAGGTGGTGTTCTATAACAGCACAGATCTGAACAAGGTGGGCGAAGCTGAAGTCGGGGCCCTGCCGGATATGGTGACCTTCACTCGCGATGGCCAGAAACTGCTTGTGGCCAACGAGGGTGAGCCAAATGATGACTATACGGTGGACCCGGAAGGCTCTGTCAGCATCATTGATATCTCCAGCGGTGTGGCGTCCGCTACTGTCACCACGGCCGGGTTTGCTGATTTCAATGGCCAGCAGGCGGCGTTGATGGAGCAGGGGCTGCGGGTATTCGGCCCGGGAGCTACTCTGGCAGAAGACATTGAGCCAGAGTATATCGCTGTATCTATCGACGACACCAAAGCCTGGGTGGCACTGCAGGAGAATAACGCGGTGGCCGAGCTGGATATCGGGGCTGGTGAAATCACGGCCATCGTCCCCCTGGGTTTCAAGGACCACAGCCTGATTGGCAATGAGCTGGATGCCAGCAACAGGGACGACGGCATTAACATCCGCAACTGGCCGGTCAAGGGCATGTACCAGCCCGATGCCATAGCCAGCTACAGTTTTAATGGCAAAACCTATTACATCACCGCCAACGAGGGTGATTCCCGGGACTATGATGGCTTCAGCGAAGAGTTTCGTGTCGCCGAACTGACGCTGGATGGTACCGCATTCCCTGATGCTGCTGAATTGCAGGAAGATGCCAACCTGGGCCGCCTGAATGTAACCTCCACTCTGGGCTTCGGGAACTCCTGCGATCCGTCCGACCCGGCCAATGTCACACTGGTCGGCGGGGAATACGACAAGAGCTACGTGGAGAACAATTGTGTCTACAGCGAGCTCTACGCCTACGGCGCCCGCTCGTTTTCAATCTGGTCGGAAGATGGCGGGCGCGTGTTTGACAGCGGCAGCGAGTTTGAACGGATTACCGCCAGCCTGATCCCTGACAACTTCAACGGTCAGAACGATGAAAATTCGTTCGATAACCGCTCCGATGACAAGGGCCCCGAGCCGGAAGCCGTTACGGTTGGCAGCATCAACGGACAGACCTTCGCTTTTATTGGCCTTGAGCGTGTCGGCGGCCTGATGGTGTACAACGTGACTAATCCCCGGAACCCGGAGTTCGTCCAGTATCTCAACAACCGTGATTTTTCGGCTTCCCAGGCGGATGTTGAGAATGGCATGGCCGGAGACCTGGGGCCAGAGGGGCTTGCGTTCATTGCTGCCGATGACAGCCCCAATGGCAAACCAATGCTGGCTGTTGGCAACGAGGTAAGTGGCACGACGACCCTGTTTGGTATCGATGTGATCGAATTGTCTGCTGAATAAGCAGGCACAGGGCAGGGGCAAACCGGAGCAGGCGTACGTCTGCTCCGGTTTTTTACGGTTTCAGGAAACCGGCAGCGGAACGTTATGCCTCCAAACCGTGCACTTTCATATTTATGAAACGAATAC
>CAZFPG010000247.1:0-5411 GCA_964521055.1 uncultured Marinobacter sp. | reverse complement strand
CACCTGCCCCTGGCAGGCGATTTCAAGATAGAGGATTTCCCCCGGCGATGCAAAAGATCACAGCTCTCATTCTCACTCTCATCATGACTGGCTGTGCCTTCCCAGGCGTATACAAGATCAATGTACAACAGGGAAACGTACTCACTGACGAAGAGCTGACTTCATTGGCCGAGGGGATGTCCCGCAGCCAGGTTCATTCCGTGCTGGGAACGCCCCTGATGACCAACCCGACCGACCCTTCCCGGGAATACTACGTATACACCTTCCAGCGCAGTGGTGGCGACATCAAGGAACAGCGTGTCATTGTCTATTACGATAATGAACAGTATTCCCACTACGAAGCGCAACTGCTGGAAGAAACGCCAGCCTATTGATCCAGGTTTACGCCTTTTTCTTTGCCCGGTTCAGCCGGGCCTGCTTGGGGTCAATCTTCAGTGGCCGGTAAATCTCAACCCGGTCGCCGTCCCTCAGTTCATGGGCCGACGGGTTCTTGATTACCTTGCCGAAGATACCCATGCCGTCCCCCTCCGGATCAATTTCCGGAAAAACAGCGGTAATGCCCGAGCGCCGCACAGCCTCCACCGCGGTAGTGCCTTCCTCCACCGGCAAACGGATTATTTCCTGTTTGTCTGGCCGGGCGAACGCCACTTCCACCTCAATCACGCAACACCTCCACGATAGAGTTCGTCTGCACGGCGACAAAAGGCGTCCACCATGGTGTTTGCCGCCTGGTTGAATACCGGCCCAAACGTCATTCGCGCCAGGGACCCGGAAAACTCGAAATCCAGGGTCAGGATTACCTTGCAGGCATTATCATCCAGAGACCTGAAGTGCCAGCGCCCGCTCAGATTCCGGAAGGGGCCATCCACCAGGTTCATTTCGATGGTATCCGGCAACAGCAGTTGATTGCGGGTGGTCAGGCGATGACGAATTCCGCCCTTGGCGATCTCCATGGACGCCACGATCTGGTCGCCGGTCTCTTCGTGTATTTCAGTGCCTGCACACCAGGGCAGGAATTCCGGATAACGGGCTACATCGTTGACCAGATGGAACATGCGATCTGCCGGGTGCATGACCAGTGCGGTTTTATCGATCTGATGGGGCATGGAAGGCGAACGTCCTGCTTGGTACATACTTGATTGGATGACGCTACGGGAGTATTCCCGGCCAGGTCAGCCTTGTTCAGACGCTATGATAAAGGATCTCGTCCTCGTTGGGACCACCTTCATTGCCATTTGCGCCATCCTGTTCGCTGTCACCCTCCGTATGCGGAGGCTCTGCATCTTCCCCGACAGCATCACTTTCCTCTCCTTCTGTTTCCGGAGATTCTTCAACCGAGCCCTGTGGCCGCACCGATTCCTTTGCTACCGCCTCTGCTGGTCCACACCAGGCAGCGGCACTTCCCGTATTGCACATCGCCACCAGCGACACTGTGGTGTACTGGATGCCGATGTAGGCAACCACCAGGGGAAGCACCAGGCGCATCACCCAGAACCATATTCCACGGAACAGAGCCGGAGCCCTTCCCAATATGGTAAAAGTTAGGTTACGGGTCAGGCACCAGCCTGCGAAGACAGCTATCAGGATGCTCACCACCGGAATCAACAGGCCACCCGTGGCCAGTTCCAGCCATCGGAAGACGGTCCCCCCCGCAAAACGCTCTTCCGACCAGGTGTTGAAGGACAGCAAGGACCCGAGCCCCACCAGCCAGACCAACAAGCCCATCAGAAACACCGATAGACTTCGCGGAGCCCCCGTCCATTCCCGGAACCACCCCACAACCGGCTCCAGCAGGGACAGGGAGGTTGTCCACACAATCATAACGACAACCAGAAACACGGTCGCGATCAGGAACTGACTTCCCGGAAGGTCAGACAACGCTACAGGCAGAGAGAGAAATAGCAGGCCAAAACCGCGCTCGCCCTCCATGGCATGCCCACCAGGTACCAGCGAGTAGATCGCCAGGCCGGCAACAATGGCAATCAGCGTGTCCATCAGCACCACTGCAAGCACCGAACGCTTGAGCCGGGTTCCCACAGGCGTGTAGGCACCGAACAGCGTCCATACCCCCATACCCAGTCCCAGGGTAAAGAACGCATGGAACAATGCAGCCTGCAGGCTTTCCGGAGTTACGTCAGCGGGGTGGAAGCTGAGCATAAAACCGGAGGCACTGGGAAAATCCCCGGTCCAGACAGCCAGGCCGGAGAGCACCAGCAGCACCAGCAACATGAACGGCGCCACCACCCGCACAGCGCGCTCGATACCGTCGACCACTCCCTGCATGGACACCCATAGCACCAACAGCAGGAAGAAACCGTGCCAGGCCATGAATACGCGATAATCCCTGGGGTCAGAGACCAGCGTGGACAGAATACCCGCAGCCTCGGCCTCACCGGCACCGATGAACCTGCCCATGGCGCCATAGAAAACATAGGCCAGCGCGATGGCGCCGAAAACGGCGGTAAAGGAAAGAACCAGAAGCGCCGCAAGGATACCCATCCTGCCGGCCCATACCCACCATCCGGAACTCCGCGCCCTGCGAACATAGCCATCCAGCGCCAGCACCAGGCCATGGCGGGAGTGCCGGCCCATGGCAGACTCGGTGACCATCAGTGGCAGTGTTACCAGGATCAGGCAAAGCAGGTAGAGCAGAATGAACAGCCCACCCCCGTGCTTTCCGGCCAGGTAGGGAAATTGCCACACGTTTGCCAGACCAAAGGTTGCCCCGGTTGCGGCCCAGAAAAAAGTAGTTGGCCGGGTCCAGGACCCGATTGGTGTTTCGTATGGAGTAGGCATTCCATTCCCTGACGACAGCTTAGGGCACATTGTAGCGGAGGAATTACACCCCATACGACTATCGACGCAGTCAATCTCGCCGATTTCGTGACCGGTCTGGCACTACTGAGCTACAATGCGCGCTTTTCCCGGCATGAATACGCCCGGTAAATTCCTTGTCCGACTCCGGATCATCGATTCATGAGCAAGAAGAAACCCGGCGCACCAAGCGCCACCATTGCCCTGAACAAAAAGGCAAAACACGAATATCATATCGAGGAGCGCTTCGAGGCCGGCCTGTCCCTGCTGGGCTGGGAAGTGAAGTCCCTGCGGGCCGGCAAGGCGCAGCTGACGGACGCCTATGTGCTGCTGAAAGACGGCGAGGCCTGGTTGCTCGGCTCCCACATTACGCCGCTGATTACGGCATCAACCCACGTGATTGCAGATCCGACCCGCACCCGCAAGCTGCTTCTGCATGCCAAGGAAATTGGCAAGATTGTTGGAAAGGTAAACCAGGCCGGTTACACCTGCATTCCCCTGGCACTGTACTGGAAGAAGAACAAGGTCAAGTGCGAAATCGCCCTGGTGAAGGGCAAGAAGCTCTTCGACAAGCGCGCCACTGAAAAAGAACGGGACTGGAACCGCCAGAAACAGCGCATCCTCCGGGAAACCAACCTCTGACAGGCCGGGCCCACTGCCCGGCCTGGCCCGTACCAGAGCATGTCGTGTCTGCCTCCTCTTTTAGAGTCGCCCTGATCGGCCTATACTCGTTGTTCTCATCTAGAACCGCACACGGACAGCGGCCACCCAGGGAAAGACGGAATTCAAAGGGAGCTCAAGATGACACTCAGGCAAACGCCCATGTCCTCAGTAGACCGCTCGTGGCTGCGGATGGAAAGCCCCGAGAACCCCATGATGATTTCGGCGGTATTGGTATTTGAACAGCCTATTGCCCTGAAACGCCTGAAACGCACGCTGAACGAACGTTTCCTCATCTTCCGCCGCTTCCGCCAGCGGGTTGTATCAGAAGGCGAACGCGTTTACTGGCAGGATGATCCTCTCTTTCATATCGACAACCACATCCACGTCATCGCCCTGCCGGGCAAGGGTGAAAAAAAGGAGCTCCAGGCGCTGACCAGCGACCTTACCAGTACCTCCCTGGACTTCAGACGGCCGCTCTGGCAAATCCATTACATCGAGAACTACGGGGATGGCTGTGCCCTGCTGGTTCGAATCCACCACTGTATCGCCGATGGCATTTCCCTGGTGCGTGTGCTGCTGTCGCTCACCGACAGCTCGCCTGAGCCGCGGCTCAGCCAGGTTTCCACATCCCGGCAGCCGGTAAACCTGCCGGCAAAGGGCATACGGCAGTTCTTCAGCCGCGCGATTCATAATGGCCAAACTGCCGTTGAACAGACCGGCCTGTTCCTGAAATCTGTTCGCAGTGAACCGGGCTATCCGTTCAAACTCGCCAGCACCGCCGGCAATATTGCGATGGATCTGCTCAAACTGGGGTTTTCACCGGCAGAACCCGACACCTGCCTGAAAACACCCCTGAGTGGCCGCAAGCACGTGGCCTGGGCCGATCCACTGAGCCTTGCCGAGGTGAAGGTTTGTGCCAGGGCCCTTCGCGGCACCGCCAATGATGTGCTCCTGTGCGCGGCCGCAGGCGCCTTGCAACGGCACTTTGTAGCCACCGGCGAGGTAACACCGGAATGCGGCATAAGGGTTGCCGTGCCCTTCAACCTGCGCCCCATGCGGCAGCCGATAGAAACCCTGGGCAACCAGTTCGGCCTGGTACTGGTGACCCTGCCCGTGGAAGAGACCGACCCGGTAATGAGATTTCGCCAGGTACAGGAAAACATGAATCGCCTGAAGCGCTCCTACCAGGCACAGGTAACCTACAGCCTGCTGGACCTGTTCGGCCGCGGCCCCGACGGGCTGGAGCGCCGCGCGCTGTCACTACTCAGCAACAAGGCGTCGGCCGTGCTCACCAACGTGCCCGGCCCCAAGGAATCCGTCTATCTTGCTGGCGCCAAGCTAACCCAACCCATGTTCTGGGTGCCGCAAAGCGGCAATATCGGCATTGGCATGAGCATCTTCAGCTACGCAGGCACTGTCCAGTTCGGCATCACCATCGACAGGAACATCAAGGCCGACCCGGCTGCCGTCATGGGATACTTCCGGGAAAGCTTCACGGAGTTGCTGGACGCCGCCCTGCACAGCAACGAGCAGGCAGCCGCCCGGCAGGCCGGGTGACGTCGAATAGGTACAACCAACCACCCAACGCCACAAAACAAAACCACTTAAGCCTTGAAGTTGGCGGAAGCAGGCACATATACTGTCGGTAAGGGGACGACATGGCTTCGACGCTGGTGGCGAACCCTTGAGTGCATGTCGAGATGGCAGCGAATCTCGTTAATCCAAAGCTGCAACGCAATAGTCGCAAACGACGAAAACTACGCACTAGCAGCGTAAGCTGCTAGTCGTCCTGACCGGGTCGCCCGTAGCCCGGAGCTACATCTCAGGACGTCATCGCTTACGGGATGCTCCGTTTTCCAGAGTTCACTGGCTAACGGCTAAGATCTAAAGAACTCGGTTCTTGCACCCTGGCTCTCGGGTCGCTTGAACTTAAA
>CAZFPG010000246.1:0-5448 GCA_964521055.1 uncultured Marinobacter sp. | reverse complement strand
GTAGACTTTGTAGTCCATGACGTAGCCAAACAGGAAGCGGTCTTCCACTTCCAGCACTGTGAAGTCGGCCTTCAGGTCTGGTCTTGCCTTGCGGTCATGCTGTTTGTCCACCAGAACGGCTGTCAACACTTCCCTGGCCCCATGTGCAAGGCAGTAATCCGCAATGGCACAGAGCGTCGTACCCTCGTCGAGGATATCGTCGACAATCAGCACTGTGCGGCCGTTCATGTCGGCATCCGGCCTCAGTTTCCATTCCAGTATGCCGCCGGTGGTTTCCTGGCGGTAGCGGGTAGCGTGGAGGTATTCCGCCTGCACCGGGAACTTCAGCCGCGGTAGCAGTTGCCCTGTGAGAATCAGGCCGCCGTTCATCACGCAGAACAGCAGGGGGTTGGTGTCTTTCAGGCGCCCGGTAATATCGTCCGCGAGGGACTGAACGGCGGCCTGTACCTGCTCTTCGCTTACCAGGCAGTCGGCTTCGGCCATTACCTGATTAAGTTCGGCGACGGTATCGGTCATAGAGGTCGGGTCCTGTCGTAAAACGGTGGATTATACCGGAGGAGAGGCCCCGAAGGGAGGGGCGTTCTGGCTGCAGGCGGTCAGAGCTCCGGCTATTGGCACAAAACCTGCCGAACGTCCGTCGGCACCGGCATTGGTCAATGCTGCAGCGGTGGGTATGATGGTTGCCCGTTTGAACGATGCCAGGACGGCACAACAAAGACTTGCGTGCATGATTGTCTGACAATTATCATCGCGCCCTGATGAGTTTCGGAGGAATGGTATGAAAAAGTGGCAGTGCGTTGTGTGCGGATTTATCTACGATGAGGCGGAAGGCTGGCCGGACGATGGCATTGAGCCCGGAACCGCCTGGGAAGATGTGCCTGAGGATTGGGAATGCCCTGACTGCGGTGTGGGCAAGGAAGATTTTGAGATGATCGAAATCGGCTGATAATGCCGGTACGGACGACAGAGTCGGAGAGCAGGTGATGAGCGTAGAAGCACCCATTGTAATCGTGGGAACCGGGTTGTCGGGGTACACCCTGGCCAAGGAGATCCGTAAACAGGACAGGGATACGCCGATAGTGATGGTCACGGCAGACGATGGTTTCAGTTATTCCAAGCCCATGCTCTCTACCGGTTTTACCAAGGCCAAGGAAGCGGACGAGCTGGCCCAGGCGACATCGGACGCGATGGTGGAGCAACTGAGCCTGGAGCTGCGAATCCACACCACGGTAACCGGTATCGATCCGGACGCCCATGAACTGTTGCTGGGGGATGAACGGCTGGGCTACAGCAAGCTGGTGCTGGCCTGGGGTGCGGATGTGATCCGCTTGTCCATTGCCGGCGACGGGCAGGAACACGTGTTTTCGATTAACGACCTGATGGATTACCGTGCCTTTCGCAAGGCCCTGCAGGGCAGGAAACGGGTGGCCATCATGGGGGCCGGGCTGATCGGCTGCGAGTTTGCCAATGACCTGCGTAATGGTGACTATGACGTGGATGTGGTTGCCCCTTCCGATACCCTGATGCCAGGGCTGTTGCCCCCGCCTGCCGCGGAAGCCGTACGCGCTGGGCTTGAGGACCTGGGGGTCCGGTTTCACCTGGAAACGGTGGTGGAACACATTGCGGCCGTGGGCAATGGCGTGAAGCTGACGCTGGCCAATGGTGAAAAGCTGGATGCCGATCTGGTGATTTCCGCCGTGGGGCTGCGACCCCGCACAGAGCTGGCTGCGGCCGCCGGCCTTGAAACCAATCGGGGCATCGTGGTGAACCGGGCGCTGGAAACATCGGCACCGGATATCTATGCCCTGGGTGACTGCGCGGAAGTGGACGGCCATGTGTTGCTCTATGTGATGCCGTTGATGACCTGTGCCCGGGCACTGGCGAAAACCCTGGTGGGCGAACCAACCGAGGTGAAGTACGGCACCATGCCGGTCATGGTCAAGACGCCCTGTTGTCCGACGGCAGTCTGCCCGCCACCGGCCGATGCCCCCGGTAGCTGGGAGGTGGATGCCGAGGGCCAGGATGTTCGGGCACTGTTCAAGAACGAGTCCGGTGAGATCCTGGGGTTTGCGGTGACCGGCCGTTATGCGGTGGAGAAACAGGCACTGTCAAAAGAGGTGCCGCCAATCCACAATTGATTGCTGGTATCGGGATTGCGAAAATCTCTGGCTTGCGGTAGAAAGTAATTCGTGAGCTAACGAAATTGACAGGAGCGTGCATGCTGGAAGTAACCAGAAAACTGGTGGATCTGCTGGATCTTTCCCCGATGGGTGATGACCACTTCCAGGGTGACAGTGAAGACCTCGGCTTTCCCAATGTGTTTGGTGGCCAGGTTCTGGGCCAGGCATTGATGGCAGCCAGTCGCACAGTGGAAGGTCGTCTGCCCCATTCCCTGCATGCCTACTTCCTGCGGCCGGGCAATCACAGCATGCCCATCGACTATGAAGTCCAGCGGGTTCGTGACGGCGGCAGCTTTTCCGTACGCCGGGTGATTGCGCGCCAGGATGGCAAGGAAATTCTCACTGGCTCCATGTCGTTCCAGGTTGCGGAAGAGGGTTTTGAGCATCAGTTGGAAATGCCCACCGCTCCGGATCCCGAGAGTCTCAAGTCCGAGCAGGAATACGGGGAGCTGCTGGCGCCCCATGTTCCGGAGCATCTACGGGAGACGCTGACCCGGGACCGTCCCATCGAAATCCGGCCAGTGGACCCGGTGAACCCTCTGGAACCGGAGCCTCGCCCGCCCTACAAACAGAGCTGGTTCCGGACTCAGGGCCACCTGCCGGATGATCCGGTGCTTCACCGCTGCCTGTTAACCTATGCGTCTGATTTCTCGTTCCTGGGAACGTCCCTGAACCCCCATGGGGTCACCTTCATGAGCAAGAAGATGCAGGTGGCCAGCCTGGACCATTCCATCTGGTTTCATCGCGAGTTCCGCATGGACGAATGGCTGCTGTACGACAAGGACAGCCCCAGTGCATCCGGCGGGCGGGGTTTCAATCGCGGTAATTTCTTCGACCAGAGCGGCAGGCTGGTGGCGTCAACCACGCAGGAAGCATTGATTCGCCAGCGGGGTTAACCGATCTTGGCGTCAACCGGTCGGGCGCTCAAGAAAGAAGTGAACCTACAGCTGTTCAACCCATTGACGCACCCAGGGTTCGGCTTCCAGTTCCGGTTCCGTGGTCTCCAGGGCGTCAATCCGCAGGGTGGCACCGATTTTCCGCGCCGAGGTTTCGTAAAAGGCTTCTTCCATCAGCTCGCCGGCGCCGCAGAATGTGTCTCCGTAGGAACTGTCACCCAGTACGATGACGCCAAAAGGTCGTTCCGGTTGCTGGGGCAGCTCCTCCCGGAGCCTGAGGTAGAATGGCAGCAGGTTGGGCGGAACCTCGCCCTGTCCTGTGGTGGACGTGCAGATCAGTATGGGGTCACTGTTGCCGGTGATGTCCTCCAGCTCCGGATTCTCAAGAACGATGATGTGATGACCGTGCTGCTCCAGGGCTTTCTTGAGTGCACGCGCCGTCAGCAGTGCGCCACCGTAGACGCTGCCCACCAGAATACGGATTGATGTCATAAGCCGTCCTGTCCACTGTTAATGGCAGCGCGAGCCGTATCGCTGCCTGAATTGCGGGACGATCATAGCGATTGAGCGGGCCGGTCTCAAGCATTGGCGCCTGGTGACGCCTTTTCCATGGAGGTGGTGCGTACCCGTGGTGCAATGCGGTTGCGGCCATCCTCCTTGGCACTGTAGAGGTGGACGTCTGCCTGTTTCAGCAATTCGTTCACTGAGCCGGCCTTGGCAATGGAGCAAACGCCGGCGCTGATGGTGATGGGCAGCCGCTGTCCTTCAAAAGTGAACTCGGTGTTGGCTATTTCCGAGCGCAGGCGTTCGGCAAGGGTGAGGGCCTGAAGCAACGACGTGTCGGGCAGCAGGATCAGGAACTCTTCGCCACCCCAGCGCGCCGCCACATCCGTCTGGCGGATGATCCCCTGCATGAGCCTGGCAAAACGGCGAAGGACTTCATCGCCGGCATCATGCCCGAACTCGTCATTGATGTGCTTGAACAGATCGAGGTCTATCAGCGCGATGGAAAAGTGGTGTCCCGAGCGCCGATAGCGGGAGTACTCCTCGCCCAGGCGGTGCTGCATGTCCCTGCGGTTGGAGAGCCCGGTCAGCTCGTCGGTTCGTGCAGCATGTTCATGGGTCCGGGCCAGGTCCATCAGTTCGTTGCGGGCCTTCAGCCGGCTGGCTTCCAGCACGAAACAGAAAATGGATTCGAACGTCAGGGTGGCAAAGAAGCGGATCTTGAAGTCTGTTGTGTACTCGGCGGTTACCAACGGCAACTGCGGAAACTGGAACACCACCACCGCCAGCAGGCAGCAAAACAGCAGTACCGCCGTTCCGGTCTTCAGGTCGGTGAGGTAAAACAGCAGGGGTGGGAACACGTAAAACCAGAGCGGGCCGGTGTTGCCCTCGCCTCCGGTAACGATCAGGTACCCGAACAGCAGTCCGACGATGGCAATCATGCCGATTTTCTGTTGTTGCCGGTTGCCGTTCCGCGCGAAGGTCAGCATATTTGTTGCCACCAGTGCGGCAAAGAACCAGAGCACCACGGCATGGGTCGTGTGGGTTGCGAACCAGGCCTTGGCACCGATACCGAACAGGAACACGATGGCCATGGCCGAGAGGCCTGTCAGCAGGCGGGAAACCCGCTCTTCTTCACTTTCGTCGGCAATTTTCTGGCTGGGGTCGGGAAGTCGGGTCATGGCACTCTTGTTATTTTTACGGTGCGTGGCTCGCACAATTATCCGACAGATTAGCCAAACGTGGCAGCCTGTACAGCGACTTCGGTCAAGCAATCGTGATTATGACGGTTTAGTTTCATTTCCGTGGCAAAAAATTTATAGTTGCCGCCGTATGAAGGCTGAATCTCAGCTCACCGTGTTCCCTGTTGCGAGACCTGATGTGTTATGGCCAGCAAAAACGGATACCTTGATACCCTCCTGACCAGCCCGTCCACCGAGCGCTATCGCGTCGGGATAAGCTTCCTGTTCCTGTTCGTTGTCTTCCTTGCGGTAGGCCAGATCAGTAGCGGTATGCCCAACAGCATGCTGCTGATGGCCGCAGCGGTGATTGGCGGCTATATGGCCATCAATATCGGCGCCAATGATGTGGCCAATAATGTCGGGCCGGCTGTGGGCTCCGGTGCCCTGTCGTTGGGGGGCGCGGTTGTTATTGCCGCAGTATTCGAGGCCGCCGGCGCGATAATTGCGGGCGGCGACGTGGTATCCACCATCAAGGGTGGCATCATTGCGGCCGACCGGCTGGAGGATGTGAACACCTTTGTCTGGCTGATGACGGCGGCCCTGCTTGCCGGTGCGCTTTGGCTGAACCTGGCCACGTGGATGGGCGCGCCGGTGTCCACCACCCACTCCATTGTCGGTGGCGTTCTG
>CAZFPG010000245.1:0-5448 GCA_964521055.1 uncultured Marinobacter sp. | reverse complement strand
GTTGCCAGCAGGCCCATAACGGTGGTCGGCTTGCTGTGGTGCAACCAGTTTTCCAGCCTTTGTTCACCCTGGCGCAACAGCCATTTGCGGGTGATCACCCCGGCAATCAGTGGCGCCACCACGTACAGCAATACCGAGAGCAGCAGGGTTTCCCAGGGCACGGTGATATCGGAAAGGCCCAGCAGGAACGCGGCAATGGGCGCAAAGGCGAAAATCATGATGATGTCGTTGATGGATACCTGTACCAGGGTGTAGGCGGAGTCGCCCCTGGCAAGCTGGCTCCAGACGAACACCATGGCGGTACAGGGCGCAACGCCCAGGAGAATCATGCCCGCTATGTATTCCGTGGCTGTGGCCGGGTCCACCAGGTCGGCAAACAGCACCTTGAAGAACAGCCAGCCCAGGGCCGCCATGGTGAAGGGCTTGACCAGCCAGTTGACTATCAGCGTCAGCACCAGGCCCTGGGGCTTGCGGCCCACATTCTTGATGGCAGTGAAATCCACCTGGACCATCATCGGGTAGATCATCGCCCATATGAATACCGCCACCACCAGATTGACATGGGCGTAGGTCAGTGCGGCTACAGACTCATACAGCCCGGGCATCAGGTGCCCGCTGATGATGCCAAGAATGATCGCCAGGGCCACCCACACACTCAGAAAACGTTCGAACAGCCCCATCAGGTGCAATCCACTCTTGCTGGCCGGTCCGGCATGGCGGCAAGTCGTTGATCGAAAGGCTGAAGGAAATCGGGGTTATTGCTGGCAGTATCCTGCAGCAGCTTCAGAATCCACCCCGGCAATAACGGATGCAGACGGTAATACACCCACTGCCCGCGGCGCTCGTCTTCCAGCAGCCCCTGTTCCCGGAGTTGCGACAGGTGACGGCTGATGCTGGGCTGGGAGGCGTTCAGGGCTTCTGTCAGTTCGCAGACACACAGTTCTTCCTCCTGCCGGACCATCAACATGATTGCCAGCCGGTTTTCATCTCCCAGCGCTTTGAAAACCGTGGCCGGAGGGTAATGGGCTGCACGGCCGACGGCCTTCTGGTGCACCATCACAAACAGACTGATGCGTTCCCGAAGCTCTTTCATTACCAGTGCGAAGGCGGCACGGCGATTGGTGGGAACCGGGTCGGGAAAGTCCCATGCTATGCGTTGTGCCGGTTCGCAGACGGACTCGCATTCGAGGGCTGCCTTGCCACACAGGGTAATCACATAATCCCAGTGTTCATCAAGCAGGGTGCTCAGAGCCTTGCTGCGAAGGCCACTGGTGTCCATTCCGGCGTCGCTGAGGCATTCCAGTGCCAACGGGTGTGGATGGTCCGGGTGGGTCCCGGCACTGGCAACGTCAAACTGGTCGCCGGCCATGTCGCGAAGTATGGCCTCTGCCATCAGTGATCGTGCGCTGTTGGCCGTGCAAAGGAAGAGCACTTTACGCTTGTCAGACATGCCATTCACCGTATATTCGTAAAATTGCATATAACAATATTCGAATATATTGCCGGGTGCAAGCGGTGAGAGCCTGAGTGTTGACTGTACCGCTGGGTCAGGACGCCTGATTGTTGGGCTGAAGGCTGAGCCGGTAACCGCTGAAGCCGTGCAGGGTATCCCGTAACGCCAGAACCCGCAGGGTGACCGGAATCTGCTGGTCCCCGTCCCCCAACAGCCGGAGGTCGATGCGCTGGATTTGCCGTTCCTGCCGCGCTGCCTGAAGGGCACGCTGGAAATTGTCCAGATATTCCGGGTCGACCAACTGCTCAAAGGGCTGGCCAGCAATATCAGCCGGCGCCTTGTGCAGAAGATCGGCCACCTGGGGTGAGATATACCCGGTGGTTGCCTGCTCATCCAGCTCACAAATGGTCGCCCCGGACAGTTCCACCAGGTCGCGACTGCGCTGTTCACTGTCGTTCAGTGCCTGCCTCAGAATCGATTTTTCCACCTGCATGTTGTCCAGTTGTTGCCGGTACTCCTCACGTCCTTTTTCGGCAGCGCGGAAATGGGCCTGCCAGGCCCTCAAACGCAGGCACAGCAGGGTCACAACCACCAGTGCCAGAAGTGTCATGATCAGCCCTGCCAGCCACACGAACCGGAACGACTGTTGGGCCGGACGATCCAGAAAACGGGCATCAGGGAGCGTGGTCAGCAACCACCGGTGTTCGCCGATGGCAATCTCCGAGCGCAACGACCTGGACTGGTCCGGACTTGCCGTGTGAATGGCCTGATACAGGGGAATCTTGGTATGTCGTTCAAGTGTATCGACGCGCAGGTTGAGCATGCCGGGAACGGCATTCTTGAATACGGCGGCCAGCCATAGCCCGACAGACGCGGAGTCGTCCACCGTCTGCCCGGGCGCAACATCGTCGCTGTATACCGGTGGAAGATTGTCATAGCCGCTCAGCCTGGCAACAAGCGTGTTGTGCTGCCGGTGATAGACCTCTTCGGCAAGGCTGCGGGAGTGGTTTTCCATCGCCTTTGCTGTGACGCCGGTGATGATCAGGCCGGCGGCAAGAACCAGTAGCGGTGCCCATAAATGCGGCAATGCCAGAAATTGTCCTTTCCCTGTCAGGTTGAGGCGTTCCATGGGTTAATCCGTAACCGTTGGCGGGATATTGGGTTGACTGCCTGCCTCTATACCTTAGTTCACACTTGAGGCCACAGCCACAGCAAAACGTCATATCAGGACTGAGTCTGCCTGGCCGACCCATAGATCAGCAGAAATACGGAAAATGCGGTGACAACTACAGAGGGGCCAGCCGGTGTATCCAGATGCCAGGATAGCGTCAGCCCACCGGTGACGGCAATAAAACCGAACAGGATCGCCAGCCCCACCATATGCTCGGGATTGTTTGCCAGGCGGCGGGCGGTGGCGGCGGGGATAATCAGTAAGGCGGTAATCAGCAGTACGCCGACAATTTTCATGGCAACGGCGATCACTATGGAAAACATCAGCATCAGCGCCAGCCGCAGGCGCTCGACGGGCACGCCTTCAACCCTCGCCAGCTCTTCGTGAATCGTGCTCATCAGCAGCCCCCGCCACAGCACTGACAGCAACCCCAGAATCAACAAGGCACCGCCGTAGATCCACAGCAGGTCGTGACGGCTCATGGCCAGCAGGTCGCCGAACAGCAGGCCGGTCAGGTCCACCCGGATATCCGGCATGAAGCTCAGGGTCACCAGGCCGATGGCCAGGGCGCTGTGGGCCAGTATCCCCAGCAGGGTATCGGTGGCCAGTGTCTTGCTGCGGGAAAACAGAACCAGGGCCACGGCCAGTACCACGCAGGTGATGATCACACCCAGATTGATGGGCACACTGATCAGAAAACTCAGGGCGATACCCAGCAGTGCGGAGTGGGCCAGGGTATCACCGAAGTAGGCCATACGCCGCCAGACAACGAAACAGCCCAATGGCCCCGCCACCAGGGCTACGCCCAGGCCACCGATCAGTGCGCGCCAGAAAAAGTCGCCGAGCACGGCGTCAATGATGGGCATGGGAGCACTCCCCGTGAGCGTCATCGTGCTCTGCGGAAACCACATCGCCGTGCAGGTCATGGCTATGGTTATGATGGTGATGGTACACCGCCAGGCTTTCCGCCACCGGTTGTCCGAAGGTTTCAATGAAGGCCGGGTCGTGGGAGATATCTGCCGGGTAACCGCTGCAGCACACGTGCTGGTTCAGGCAGATAACCTTGTCGGTGGCGGCCATGACCAGGTGCAGGTCATGGGAGATCATGATCACGCCGCAGTTGAGCTCGTCCCGCAGGCTTCGGATCAGGTCATAGAGCGCTGCCTGACCGTTTATGTCCACACCCTGCGCGGGTTCATCCAGTACCAGCAGGTCCGGTCTGCGGGCCAGTGCCCGGGCCAGCAGCAGCCGTTGCTTTTCACCGCCGGAAAGGTGGTGGACCGAGGCATTGAACAGGTGCTCCACACCGGTTTTCGCCAGCGCATCCAGGCACGCCTGTTGCGGGCGGCCGCTGAGCAGCATGAAACGCCTCACGCTGATTGGTAGCGTGGTTTCCAGGGTCAGGTGTTGGGGAACATAGCCAATAGTCAATCCGGGCGCCATGGTCAGAGTCCCGCCGGAGATCGGCTGAATACCGAGCACGGCCTTGATCAGCGTGGTCTTGCCCGCGCCATTGGGGCCGATAATGGTGATGATATCGCCCCGCCGCACACGCAGATCTACGTGATCGACCACAGGCCGGTCATCAAAACTGACGGTTAACCGATTCAGTTCTACCAGGGTTTCATCCGTCATGGGCGGGTTCCGATGCGCAACGTGGGCAGTAGCCTGCCACTTCAATAGTCACGTTCTCCGGCCGGAAAGATTCTTCCGCTGCCGCCCGGGTTACGGCACTGGACACCGCCGGCGCCGTCAGCTCCAGCACATTGCCGCAGGTGCGGCAGATCAGGAACATGCCGTTGTGCCGCTCACCGGCATGAGTGCAGCCTATAAAGGCGTTCAATGAGGCAATTCTGTGCACCAGGCCATGCTGCTGGAGGAAATCGAGTGCGCGGTACACCGTGGGCGGCGCCGCATTGTGGCCGTCCTCCGCCAGCACCGCCAGAACGTCATAGGCCCCGAGGGGCTTGTGGGACTGCCAGATCAGCTCAAGTACCCGCTCGCGGGTCGGGGTCAGGCGTGCGTTATGTTGCTGGCAGATAGTTCTGGCATCAGCCAGGGCCTGGGCAACACAGGCGTCGTGATTGTGGGGGCGGTAGGGAAGAGCGCTGGATGGCATGGGCACTGTCCTGCAAAATTTGCAACATTATAACATTAGCAAAAAACAGTGCCACGTCTGTGTTGGACACGGCCGATGAGCGTCCGGCTAGCGGGACGCTTCCAATGCCAGGGACTCAAGGTAGCCAAGGTCCGGGATAATGGCGGTTTCGCCTTCAACTTCCACCACCATCAGGTCTGCCGGGCCGGTCTCACCCTCTATTTTCCGGACCTGATCTTCGGTGAGGCGGGTCTGGCTGGGGATACCCTGGGTAATCAGCGCCATAAAGGGTACGGAGTTATGATGGTCGCCAATGGTATTCAGCACCACAATGCGTCCGCGATTGCCGCCGGGAACCGTGAGCTTGCCGCCATTGGCGGCATCGTAGGAAATGACCGGCAGGTTCAGGCCACGCCAGTCCAGTTCACCCACCAGCCATTCAGGGGTATTGGCTGCCGGATCGGAACTGGCGAAATCCACCACTTCCGCAATGGAAACGTTGGGTAACAGCAGTTGTTTGCCGCTCATGGGGATCATTACGCAGGGCAGGGTTTGGCTGTTGTCGTTCATTACTCATTTCCTCAGGCGGAATCCCGTTTTTGCCGGCCCTTGAGCAGGCAGGATTCTTCAATCGTTTTGACGAGTTCGCGCGCCAGCTGTTCCGGCGTACCACAGAAGGCGGAGCAACCAGTGGCGGCCACGGAGTCGGGCATGGAGCTATTGCCA
>CAZFPG010000244.1:0-5490 GCA_964521055.1 uncultured Marinobacter sp. | reverse complement strand
CATCTGGTTATAGGTGTCGATCAGAATGATGTTGTTATTCACCACGATACCCGCCAGGGCAATGATTCCCATACCCACCATCACGATGCCAAAAGACTGGCCGTTAAGCAGCAACCCGAGCAGAACCCCCGCCGTTGACAGCACAATGGCCGACAGAATCAGCAGTGTCTGATACAGGGAGTTGAACTGTGTCACCAGAATCAGCAGCATCAGGGCAATGGCCACCAGGAAGGCGGAGGCCAGGAAGTTGGACGCCTGCTGCTGGTCCTCGTTTTCACCGGCAAAACGGACGGATACCCCTTCGGGTGTTTCCGGCATTGCCTCCTGCAGAGATTTCAAGAGCTCATCAACCCTGCGCCCCGGCTCCACATCTGACTTGATGGTCACCGTCCGCTGGCCATCCACCCGTACAATGCTGCCGGTCTTGTCGCCCGGTTCCAGCTCCACAAACTCTGAGAGCGGAACCTGCCCCCGGTTGGTATTGATGGTCTGGCGCTGGAACTGGTCCAGCTCGCGCCAGTTGTTAGGTACCCGCACCGCAATGTCCACTTCGTCGCGCACATCCTCGGGCCGGTATGTGGCCAGTACCAACCCGTTGGTCACCAGCCGTACAGCACTGCCAACACTGAGCACGTCTGAACCAAAGCGGGCCGCCGCCGACCGGTCCACGTTCAGGCGCCATTCGATACCCGGCAGGCTGCGGTCATCCTCAATATCCACGAACCCGTCGATGGTTGCCATGCGTTCGCGGAGCACACCCACGTATTGCTCCAGTTTGCTGCTGTCGAGGCTGCTGACCATCAGCTCAATAGGCTTGCCGTCAGCAGGGCCGCCTTCCTGTTTGCGAAACTCCAGCTCTATACCGGGAATGTCTGCCGTGCGTTCGCGGAAATCGTCCAGAATCTTCGTTGCAGACCGGCGCTCAAACCAGTCGGTAAACTGGAACTGCAGCACGCCAATCACATCCGGTGCCATCTGATTGCCGGGACCAACCATTGAGCGCGCATACAGGGCCTTTACTTCCGGCATGCCCTGCAGCCTGTGCTCGACTTCCTGCACAATGGCATCCCGCTCTTCTACCGACATATCACCCCTTGCCCGTACCTGAACCTGGGCTGAGTCGGGCTCAACATCGGGAAAGAACTCCACACCGTGATTGAACGTGCCGTACGCCGCGTAGATCACCACAACAATGCCCAGGACACCCAGCAATGTGAATCCCGGCACCGCCAGCAGTCGTGCCAGCAGAGTCCGGTACAACCCGGTCATGCGACCGTCAGGTGACGCCTGGCGCGCGCGCCTGCCGCCACTGAGACTGCCGAGGACCGGCAGGAAAACCAGCGCCATTGCCAGGGAAGCAGTCAGGCAGATGATGACGGTCGTCGGGAGGAACTTCATGAACTCCCCCACTACACCGGGCCAGAACAGCAATGGGATGAAGACGGCCAGAGTGGTCGCTGTGGAGGCGATAATGGGCCATGCCATGCGACTGGCTGCCTCACCCCATGCGGAGCGTACACTCTGCCCTTCGGAGAGATTCCTGTCCGCCAATTCCGAGACCACAATGGCCCCGTCCACCAGCATGCCCGCCACAAGAATCAGGCTGAACAGCACGACGATGTTGAGAGTAAAGCCCATGCCCCAGATCACCAGGATACCGGTCAGGAAGGCCCCGGGTATGGTCAGGCCCACCAACAGGGCTGAGCGGGGGCCCATGGCGGCAATGATCAGGATGATGACCAGCACAATGGCGGTAAGCACGTTATTGAGCAGGTCACTGAGGATATCCCGCACTTCACCGGACTGATCCATGATGTAGCGGACTTCCAGCTCTTCCGGCAACTCCGGCCCGGCGGCCGCGATCAGTTCCTTCACCTGGCCGACCGTTTCAATGATGTTGGCGCCGGTACGCTTTGAGATTTCCAGCACCAGCGCCGGCTCGCCGTTGATTCTTGCGAAGCCGGTGGGGTCCTTGAAGGTACGTTGGAGCATGGCAACGTCCCCGAAGGTGACCACGGTGTCGCCATCCACCTTGATGGGCATGGACATTACATCCTCCACCGACTCAATCACGCCGGGCACCTTCATGGTCATGCGGCCGGCGCCGGTGTCCAGGCTGCCGGCGGCCACCAACTGATTGTTGCGGGTGACCAGCGATGCCAACTGGTCAAAATCGATGCCATAACTTTCCAGCACCTGGGGGTCGACAACGATCTCCAGCAAATCTTCCCGGTCGCCGCCTATATCCACTTCCAGCACTTCCGGAATCCCTTCAATGGCGTCCTGCAAACGCCGGGCAATGGTGACCAGCTCGCGTTCCGACA
Organism: uncultured Marinobacter sp.; assembly: GCA_964521055.1. Classification (GTDB taxonomy): domain Bacteria; phylum Pseudomonadota; class Gammaproteobacteria; order Pseudomonadales; family Oleiphilaceae; genus Marinobacter. The sequence continues at coordinate 3,166 of CAZFPG010000244.1, read as the reverse complement.
ACGGCCCGGAGAGACCGACAGACATGACCGGGAACAGCGCCACGTTGATCTCGTTTACCCTGGGCTCGTCCGCTTCCTGGGGCAGCTTGCTGCGGGCGGTATCCACCTTTTCCCGCACATCCTGCAGTGCAATATCCGGGTCAAATCCGGCATCGAATTCCAGCATCACGGAAGCGTGGCCCTCCGAGGCGGTGCCGCGCATTTCCTTGACCCCCTCCAGGGAGCGCAGCTCCTGCTCCATGGGACGGATAAGCAGTCGCTCGGCATCTTCAGGGCTGATTCCCTCCAGTGTCATGGACACGTAGATCATGGGAATGGTGATGTCGGGATTGGCCTCCTTGGGAATGGCCTGAAAGGCGGCTATCCCGCCAAGAATCAGGAACACCAGCGTGAGGAAGGTTGTGCGGGAGCGGTCAAGCGCCGCAAATATCAGGGTTCGCATGCCGGTCAGCCCCGGTCCGAATCACGGTTCACCGGGCGCACCTGCTGCCCGACAGACACAAACCCGGCGCCGCGTGTTATCAACTGGATTTCTTCCGGCAATCCGGTAACCCATGCGCCGTCCGTTGTAACGTTCAGCAGTTTGACGGTGGTGAACACAACTTCGTTGTTCTCACCCACGTAACGAACGCCTGGTCGGCCATCGTCACCAAGGCTCAGGTAGGCCGGAGAAATGAACATGGCCCTGACTTCCGGCAGGGAAATCCGCAGCGTTGCGCTGCCGCCGGCGACGCGCTTTCGTTCCGGATTTTCCACCGTCACTTCCACGGCAAAGCTCCGGGTTTCCCGGTCTGCCGCGCTGGCCACAAAGCTTACCCGGCCTTCCAGCGCATCGCCGTCGAGGGTGCGGATCGTCACCTTCTGGCCTTCTTCCACATTACTCACGGACTGTTGTGGAATCTGGCCGGTGGCTTTCAGCCGGTCGATCCGCACCAGTTCCAGTAGCGGTGACCCCACCTGAACAAGATCACCCAGATCCACATCGCGGCGATTCACCGTGCCGTCAAAAGGTGCACGCGGGGTCAGGTTGTTCGTTGCCAACCGTGCCTGTGCCAGCTCGGCTTTGGCGGCAGACAGTTCACTCTGTAACGTCAGTACTTCGGACTCAGCCGCAAGATCACGTGCACGAAGCTTCCGGGCAGCAGAAAGGTCTGCCTCCAGCTTGCGAATGCGGGACTGCCATTGCTCCACCGCCGTACCGCGGCCATCCTCGGACAGGCGTAACAGAACATCGCCGTCCCGGACCCGGTCACCCTGCTCCACCATCAACTCTTCAACGGTCCCTGCAACCCTCGCGCCGATGGCCACCGTCCGCCAGGGTTCCAGTTGCCCCTGCACCATCAGTCCAGGCTGGTAGGGCCTGTCCCTGAGTATGTCCACCTGCACGGAAGGTACGTTTTCTTCCTGCTTGGGCGGCGCTTCCGGCGCTTCATCGCGAGCCTCCCTGACGTTTCCCGTTGCCATCCAGACAACCAGTAACGCCAGAACAAGAAAGGACAGGCCGATGGATCCCATTTTCGCTTTTGTCATTGCTTGCTCACAGATTGAACAGGTGATTTCAGTGAAGACTGCGGTTCCGGCCGGAAAAACTGCCAGAAAACGGTTGCATCCGGTTATTTTCGTGGGGTAGATTCTACACATAAATTATTGACAAATTCAGAGCAGAATCTGATTTTATGAATCTCAACTCAGTAGTTGTCCTCGTGAAGCTAGTCCTGGTGGTCGTGGTACCGTCCGGGGGCTTTTGCGTGGACAAGCGGGTGAGATAGCAACAACCTGACAAGACACGAGAAGCCCCCGGCACCGAAAGGTCCCGGGGGCTTTTTTTTTTGCAGCAAGAAAAAGGGAAAACGACCATGAACGGCGCACAGCACATTCTTGAAGCGTTCCACCGCCACAACATCAGCACGGTGTTCGGTTATCCGGGCGGCTGCATCATGCCGCTATACGACGCGCTGGTGGACGATGTGGGCGTGGAACACGTGCTGTGCCGCCATGAACAGGGCTGCGCCCTCGCTGCCGACGGCTATGCCCGGGCCAGCGGCAAGCTCGGCGTATGCATTGCCACCTCAGGACCTGGTGCCACCAACCTGATTACCGGTGTGGCCAACGCCCACCGGGATTCCATTCCCATGCTGGTAATCACCGGCCAGGTACCCTCCGGCCTGATCGGCACCGATGCCTTCCAGGAAACCGACGTACTGGGCATGACCCTGGGCATCGTCAAACACAGCTACCTGATTGACGACGCCAACGCCCTGCCCGCCATTATGGAAGAAGCCATGGAACTGGCCCGGAGTGGTCGACCAGGGCCGGTGTGGATTGATATTCCGAAGGACCTTCTGCTGGCCGAGGTTGCCGATACGCCCTTGCCCGCGCCAAAGCCACGTGAAAACAACTGCCCGGACCTGGCCCAGGCGCTGGCCATGCTGCGCGCCGCGCGCAAGCCTCTGCTCTACAGCGGTGGCGGTATCAGCCTGGCCAATGCCGAGGACAGTTTCCGGATATTTGCCGAGTCCTCCGCCTTGCCGGCAGTGGTTACCCTCAAGGGCATCGGCAACCCCGGCAAACACAACCCCTACAACCTGGGCATGCTGGGCATGCACGGCTCCCGCGCCGCCAACAGGGCGGTGGACGAATGCGACCTGTTGCTGGTCATAGGCGCCCGCCTGGACGACCGCGCCACCGGCAAGCTGGACGGCTTCGCCCCCAATGCGAAAATGATTCATATCGATGCCGACGCCGCCGAGATCAACAAACTGCGCCCGGCCGACCTGGCTATCCGCGGGGATCTGAATGACATCCTGGCGGCCCTGACCGATGCCTTGGCAAATAAACCACTGGCCATCGGTGACTGGCAGAAACAGTGCCGCACCTGGCACACCACCGGTGGCTTCCAGGCGGCGGACAACGAAGAACCCCAGGTCCCCATCACGGGCCCGGCATTTATCCGTCAGCTCTCCCGCATTGCCCCGGATGACACGGTCATCGCCTGCGATGTGGGCCAGCACCAGATGTGGGTCGCCCAGCACTACGACTTCGACCACCCGCGCCACCACCTCACCAGCGGCGGCCTGGGCACCATGGGCTTCGGTTTGCCGGCCGCCATCGGCGCCCAGTTTGCCGACCGCAACAGTACCGTTATCAACGTCACCGGCGATGGCTC
>CAZFPG010000243.1:0-5495 GCA_964521055.1 uncultured Marinobacter sp. | reverse complement strand
TCGGCGGCACCTTCCACCAGAAGTCCGCCCAGGGCACCCTCAGCGAAGCCGGCACGGAAGTTCACCACAAGGCGGGCGCCAAAGTGGTACTGGACGCCGGCGCGGAACTCACCATCTCCGCCGGCGGCAGCCTGCTGAAACTGGACCCGAGCGGCGTGACGCTGGCTGGCCCCGGCATCAAGATCAATTCCGGCGGTTCGCCGGGCAGTGGTTCGGGGCAGGGTGTGATGATGGCGGAAATGCCCCAAGTTATTGAAGGTGACCAGCCCTACGAGCCCGAGCAGGAAGCACTGGCAGAGGTTGAGCAGCGGGAAAACGCCCCGGCCATCAATGTAGAGTCCCAGGTTGCGGCACTCAGGAAGGGGAATGCCACCTGCCCGGTTTGTGAGGGCAGCCAGTCATGAGTGACAATCTCTGGCCGTTGTCCGAATCCCCCCTGGCCGGGTTTGACTGGCCAGCCGAAGGCTGTGTGGCGTTGGTCCTGGACGGCGCCTCGATACCGGATATTGCCCGCTCGATCTACGAGTGGTCCGATGGGATGGTGAATACCGAATGCCTCTATGCCGTAACGCGCTGGGAGCCGGTGAGCGAGTTTGCCCCATGGCTGGTGTGGCTGGACAGCGGGAATGACCCCATTGTTGGCCGGTTCCTTGAGGAAGGGGCCGGAAAAGAATGGGGGTATTTCCTGGTATCCGACCATCCACGAGTACAGCTCTGGAACTACCTGCGCCAGTTGGTGGCCATTGAGCGCGTTCCCGGATACGCGGAATTGCTTCGAATGGCGCACCCGGAGCTGGCCCGATCCATTATTGGAGAAGGTTTGATTGGCCCTGGTGCAGCGCTGCCGCCCAACGTTGTACGCCAGGTGATCTCGCCGGATATGGTCAATGGGGGGTGGATAACACAGGAACCGCCACCGAGATCGGAGGTGGCTGATGGGCCCAACGTATCCGTAAACCTGGAAGCGCTCGACCTCAGGTTTGCCGCCTTTAATCGCCGGCGGGATAACCTCGCCCTCTGGGAACTGCTGGAGAAGCCGGTACGCCTGTGGTTGGGCGGCCCGTCCCTGAAGATGGCTTATCCCAAGCTTGCCAGCCTCGCCACCGAGGCCGAGCAGCAGGGGCACCATAGCCCCAGGAAAAAAAGGCAATACCTGCAGGCGCTTTACCACCGGGAGCCCCCGGCCTCCAACGCACACACAGACTCATGGATGAACGATGACACGCAAACAACGGCCCGCGGATGAGCGGGACAGTGACGACCTGATAAACTGGGAGTTGTCAGACGTCGACCCCGACCAACCCGCAAGCTGCCCACTGCTGAACACAGTAATCCTGTTACCGCTTCGATACGGGCAGGTGGAAACCCCGCCACAAGGCACCGAAGCGGGCCTGCCTTATGAGCTGGAATCCCGCCCCCTGGGGTATCGCCTGCCAAGGGATGGCTATATCTACATCCTGGACAGCAACGCCCAGGCCCTCCACGAATACATCCACCAGGACGGTGAGCTCTCCGGCCACAACAATGGCAAGCTGGAGTACCCGAAGCAGCATACGCTGTACGTTTGCTTCACCGATGTGCCCCTGACCGAACACAAGAAAGCCCAGGTACTCGACAGCCAGGAGGAACGGGCGCACTTCATGCAGGAAATCGACCTGGCCAGTGCCTCCCCGGTCAGCGGTGGCAAGCACTTGTTGACGCCCGAACAGGCCAAACAATGGGTGGCTGAATTTGCCGAAGACTATACGCCGGATGCCCCCGAAGATGGTCACCCCCAGGAAAGCGAGTCCTACCATTGGGAGAACCAGCCCTACTACCATAAGACCCGATTCGGCAAGTTGATCAAGCAGCAGGCCGTGGAAGACCCGGACGATTGCCTATGTCTGGTGCTGCAGGACGACGTGGGCGTGATGCTGGACCTGGCCCAGCATCAGGATGATGTGGTGGGGTGGCTTGACGAATGGGCATCGAGCGGCGAGCAGCCCGGGGACACCGAGCGGGATTATGTCTTGGGCACGGTTATTGAGTCGATGACGGTGGTGGACGGAACCGCGGTACTTGGTGCCATCCAGCAGCGTTCAGATGATCAATCAAAGGCGATGCTCACAGATATAGAGGCGCTTGAAGAGGACAAAAAAACAAGCACCCTGCAGGCGCTGACGGACTGGTTGAACACAGACAGCGGCGATGGGCGTGGTGTAGGTCCGACCTCGCAAGATCACCCTGCGGAACTGAAAACCCGGCTGGATGCAATTCGCTCAGAGGCGAGCCGTACAAACTACCTGGAAGTCGCCGACCGACTGAACTGGACGACCGAGGATTACTACACCCGTGAGGCATTAACCGGGGTTGACCAGGGGTTTGTCGATAAGCACATCGACACCATCAAGACCCTCAAGAAAACACACAATGAAAACCTGAGGGTCGCCCTTGACGGCGCCGGATTCGGCAAACAGGGCATCAACGAGTTGATTGATCGGCCCAGGATGGAAGCATTCATGGCGGCCCAGCGCCCGAAGCTTGCGCGCTGGCAGACCGAACTGGCACTGATCACCGAAGACCGGGCCACCCTCCTTTGCGACAGCCGTTATCACCAGGCTGCCTGGTATTTCGACCTTGAGGATGAAGCCCAGGTTAATGCCGCGCTTACCCTGGAGGGGGTGTGCCTCAAGGATGTGTGCCGGACAGACGAAGCGGCGGAGCGAGTTGCACAGTGGATGCAGGAAAACCCGCAGTACACCCGCCCCATGTTCCACACCCTACCGCTGGCGGACCAGTCACCCGACAAGGAACCGATGACAACCTACGCCAGCATCCTGGGGGCCGGCTATAACATCGTGGTTAAGGCGAAGGAATACGGCGACTCCCTTGTCAATGCGGAAGCCGGGCGGCTGCCGGCGCTGGACAGGATGTCAGAGGATATACGGCTCAGCGCCGCCGCCATCGGCGACGCCCTGTCGCCGGCTATCTCCAATAGCATGGCCCGCACCATGGAGCAGTTGTACCAGGGATTGGAGTCCGACCGGTTGCCACCCATGGACAGGATATTCCGGGACTTACCCTTCTTCCTGAAGGGGAAAATGCTGGATGCCGCCAACAGCGGAAAGGTTGAATTCAGGGTGTCGTCTGCGGAAGAATTGACGGCATTCCGGGATAATCTCCATAAAATCATGCAACTCAACAATCAGTTGGGTGACATTTCCAGTGAGCATGATCGGGTCAAGGCTACTCATGGCCACCTTTCCGAACGGGCTCGCGAACTGGTTGACCAGTTCCGTGCGGTACGCGAGGAGCAGCGGGTGGTTGGTGAGCGCCTGGCCCGTGGGCTGAGCCCTGTTGACGAAACCGAAGCCAGGATACCGCTGGCCCCACCGGATGAAATGAGTGGTAAGGCGGCCTTGTCGCTAATTCTGCCTGCTGTGGAACAGCGGGAAGTGGGACGGATGATGCAGTCTATCCGCAAAGGCGCAGAGGCCGTTCCGGACATCAATGCCTTGGGGGATGGGATCGGGGTTGCGATTTTCTTTGTGCAGTTGGGGAATCTTGTCAGCGTTTGGGGGGAGTTCTTAGAGAGTAAGAATGCCTTTGGCACGGGAAGGCGATCTTACTTGCCAGTTGTCGAGGCGTTTGTGGGAAGCTCGGCGGCGGGGTTTGCCTGCGCTCAGGGTATCGGCGATTCGGCCCTGGGAGCGCGAGCCAAACAACTGGCGAGTTCATGGCAACAGGCTGAGCTTAAAGGTGTTCATGTCCAGATGGGCAAGTTGCACGCCTACTTAGGGTCAGTTGCATATTTGACCGGTTTTATTGGGGCATCACTCAGCTTTAACAAGCACCGTAACAACTGGTTGGAAGCAGTGAAGTCAGGGAGCCAGCAGGCCGAAACCGCAGCGGTTATGGCCATGGTCGGCAGTGGCGGGTTGGTGGCAACCAATACGGTGGGGCTGGCCTCGTCGGTCCGTACGGTGGCGCAGGTTGCCGCCGCGAGCCGGCAGGCCGCTATGCAGATCGGAGGCAATGCCGTTGAAGCCCGCGCGGCGGTCTGGGCGGCCTCGGGGCCACGGCTTGCCACCCTGTTTGCCCGCCTGAACCTGGCCGGGCTGGTGTTCACCGTGGTGGAGCTGGGCGCTACCTGGTACTACAACTATACCAATCGCAGCCAACGGGACGACTGGCTCTCCAGCACACCCTGGACCAGTGACGAGAGCAGGAACCAAAAGCTCCCGCTTGCGGACTATATCGAAGCGCTGGAACGCACCGGCAACGCCATAACCCTGACCCAGGACGGCCAAGCTGATGGAGAGCCCCAGGGCTTTTACCTGAATTGCCACGGCTTGCCTACTAACGCACTAAAACGCCCCATTGCCGGGCCGCCTCAATACAAGGTATCCCTGGCCTGCTGGCGCGTGCAGCCGGAGGCCGGGTGGGTCTTTAAAGATCCGGAAACCTGGGTAAGGTCCATGGCCCCGGTGCTGGATAGCCTGCAAATAACCACGCCTTTGAATTATTTGCAGGTTGGCTTCACTTCGCCGCCCCATGAGAAAACCAGGCATGGTATTGTCACCAGCGAAGTGGCACTGATGGTTAAGGTTGAGACCCGGCAATCCGATGAGGGTTACATGGCAAGTGTCTACATGCTGCGAATCAAACCAGACAGCAAGTTCCCGCTTCTGCCGGTACAGGAACCACCCAAGGAGCGGGCCATCTGGTGGGAACTGGATTGGCCCTACGCATCGCTGGAGGCAGTTGAATGAAATCCGAGCCTGATTCCAAGAGCCCCAGGGCCGGTCAAAGTGACAAGTTTCCCAGCGGAATGGTGACATACCTGTCGCCTCTGCCACTGCCGACGGGATTACCGCCCGTTGACCACAGTCAGATCGTTTCAGAAGTGCGCGATGAATACATGGAGTTGGGGGCGTTTACTCCGAATGTGTTTAGTTGGCAGGTGACCATTGGCGCGCCAATGGTAGTGTTCTCCCTACTGACCATTGTCTTGCCAACGTTCATGTTTGTTGGTGGTTTTATCCATGGGGAAGGATGGTATGACGCTATTGAGCTGTTTATCCAGTTCTTTATCGTGGGTTTAAAGTTTGGAGGCGGATTCGGGCTGGTTGGTTTGCTCATAGCTTTGTTTCCCCGGTTTCTGGCTTACTTCAAACTCCGGGGTGTGGTTCCCACGCGCTTCAATCGCCAGCGACGGGAAGTGTGCCTGGTGCCCTCGGATTCCGACACCCCGGTGTTTGTTCCCTGGGAAGACCTCCAGGCCTGGGTGGCCCAGGCCCAGGGGGCAACCCAGTACGGGGTTCAGCGCCAGTACGGCTTCGGGTTTGGCGGCATAGACCCGAACACGGGTATGGGCACCAGCCTGGAACTGATGAGTGGCGGCCAACCCCTGGCCATCAGCACCTGGGAGGCGCTGCGGGCCTATATGGAATATGAGGTTAACGCCCTGGAGGAGATCCAGGACCCTCAGGACCTGCAAAAGCCCGGCGACCCGC
>CAZFPG010000242.1:0-5505 GCA_964521055.1 uncultured Marinobacter sp. | reverse complement strand
GATGTGCTGTGCCAGTCCCACCCGTCCACGCCCGCAACCGAGATCACCCTGCACCAACAGGACAACGACAGCGACATTGTCCTCAAACTGCTCCAACCGATGGACGAGGCGGCTCTGGAAAACACCGCCATCCTGTTCCGTGTGTGGAGCCAGAGCGTACCCATTGAACTGAAGTTGCTGGCGCGGCAGGTGCCCTATCGCATCGACGCTGGCAAGGGCGCCCTCTTCAGTCGCGAAGTCCAGGCCATTGCCAGCTTGCTGATGGTAGTGTCCGGCCGCATTCGCAACCTTCCCGATGATGACCGACTCGACATTGCCCGGCAGGTGCTCCGTTTTCCCCACGTTGGTCTGAAAGAGCCGGAGCTGGAACAACTGGCACGTTTCCTGGCAGGTTTCGGAGATGGCTGGCACGAACGGCTGCTGGCGATGGACTTTGATGCCCTGGCACCCATGGCCGCCAGGAAACTACGAAAGCTCGGGGAAATATTGGCCCAGTTAGACAACTTCAAGGGTTCGGTCGCGGATCTGATTACCCGCTATGCCGATGAAACCGAACTCTACGAGGGCATCCGCAGCCTGGCACTGACCCACGAAACCGCCGACGAGCGAATCGAGACCATTCGCGGCTTCCGCCAGTACCTGGCTGGGCTGGACGTCAACACCGAAGGCGCTATCGAGCACCTCAAAGCGCTGAAAAAACAGGCCGGAGAAAACCGCAGGGGTGGTGCCCTGCTGTCTACCATTCACCGCACCAAAGGGCTGGAGTGGTCGACCGTTATCCTGCCCGGGCTACAGGAGAAATACCTGCCCTACAGCCCCCGCGCCCAGGACGACCCGAAAGCCTTCCTGGAAAGCGAGCGACGGCTGCTTTATGTGGCCATGACCCGCACCCGGGAACAGCTTCACCTGATCACCCGCCCGTTCGGCGAAAAACGCCACCTGGAGGGTGACCAGGGCCCCAGCCGGTTTGTAGACGAGCTCTGCTTTCCCCTGTCCAGGGAATTCGGACAATGGCTGGACAACCGCAGTGCCGACACAGAGATTACGGTAACCACAACCGCACCTGTAACCGCGACCGGCATTCGTTACGCCACCCGGGAGGGCGTGACCCTGAACGGCAGCAGCGAAGCCGGGGAGGACCAGACAGCTCCTCTGTGGGCAAAGCCCCGTCTCAGTCACGCTATCTTCGGGGCCGGTTCCGTTGTTGGCGAGGACGCCAGCTCCTTTGAAGTCCGGTTCGACAACGGTGACACTCTGAATTTCAGCAAGAAAAGTGCCCACCTGTATTTCACGCCCCTCCAGAATGAGGCCTGAGTACAATTGCCGACCGACAATGGTGCTCATTTTTTGTTTTTTTACATCCTGTCGCGTAAATTTCACGTAAGTACGCATTAACAGTGCTTTACGACAGAGTGAAGCGCCAGTTTTCTCAACAATGATAATCGAACAGGAGGTTCTGCATGAACATCATGCGCCCACTGGCCATTGCGGCCCTGACAACATCCCTTGCCACGCCAGCCCTGGCTGACCGCCAACAGACAACGTATCTGAATCCTTTCGTCGGCTTTCAACTGTTCGACGACAAACGGGATCTGAGCGAAACCGCCACTTTCGGCATTGGAGCGGAATTCCGCTTCCACCCCAACTGGGCCGTCGAAGCGGTTTACTCCAATGCCGACGCTGATCGCAAGTACGTGGATGGCAACAGCGACTTCAACGAATATCGACTGGATGGCATTTATTACTTTGCCGGTCAGGATCAGGCCTGGAACCCCTATGTATCAGCCGGTGCAGGCCACGCTGACTTCGGCGACGACGTTCTGGCCAGGCAGACAGCCGGTTCCGATCATGAAGAGACGCGCGTCAACGTTGGTGCCGGTTTCCGCTACAACGTCAGTGACAACGTGTCGATCCGTGCCGAACTGCGTGAATTCCACGGCATTGACGAAAGCACCTTTGATACCCAGGCAACCCTCGGCCTGAGCTTCGCCTTTAACCGCACGGTGTCCGATTCCAGCCCCAAGACTCGTGAGCCTGAGGATGCCGATAATGATGGCGTTCCCGACAACCGTGACCAGTGCCCGGACACCGCAGCAGGCGCCAGTGTCGACAGCAACGGCTGCGAGCGTGACGACGACGGCGATGGTGTTGCCAACAGCCGGGACAATTGCCCGAATACACCGGCCGGGGCCAGCGTGAACAATCGTGGCTGCGAACTGGACAGCGACAACGATGGCGTTGTCGACAGCAAGGACCAGTGCCCTGATACAACCGCTGGTGCCGACGTGGACGACACCGGATGTGAAGGCGTTTCGGAAACCGTTGAAACCATCGAACTGAACGTGCAGTTCCCCACCAACAGCTCCGTCATCGGTGATAGCTACGACGACGAAATCCGGCGCGTTGCGGATTTCATGCGCGAATACCCGGAAACTACCGTGGAAATTGCCGGTCACAGTGACAGCATGGGCGAGGCAGAGTACAACCGCTTCCTGTCCCAGCGCCGCGCCGAAGCCGTTGCCACCCGCCTGACCGATGCACTGGGCATCAGTGAAGATCGCGTGGAAGCCGTCGGGTACGGTGAAGCCGAACCGATTGCCAGCAATGACACCGCTGCGGGCCGGGCCGAGAACCGTCGTGTTGAAGCACGTATCCAGGTTCGTCGCTAAGAGCCAGTTCGGATCAACCACAGCAGAGGCGCCTCCGGGCGCCTTTTTTATGGCCAACGCATAAGCGCTGGCCCGGGAATTCCTCTGGAGAATGCCGTGAAGCGAATCCTGTCTGGCCTTATTCTCGTCCTGGTAATGCCCGGTATTGCCTGGTCCCAGGTCTACCGGTGTGAAGCCGGTGGCGAAACCCGTTTTTCAGACCAGCCGTGCGGCGATGGCTCCGAGGAAATAACCGTCCGGGATAACCGGATCGGCGGCAATTTTGGCCAGAACCTTCCTGCCGAGCCTGAGCAAGAGGAAGCTGACGGGGAATCGGACGAATCCGGCAAGGAAGAAGCCAAAGGCACCTGCCGCTTTATCAACTCCACTGACCTGAGACGATATCTGGTGCGCGAACAGGTGGTTGAAGGCATGACCAAGGAGCATGTTCGCAAAGCCTTTGGCCGGCCGCCGGAAACCTACCCCACACCCCAGGAAACCTGGGTCTACCAGACCAAATACTATGGCAACCTGTACGAGCTGACCTACGTGTATTTCCGGGATGGCTGTGTGGAGGACGTAGTCTACCGCAAGCCCTGAGGAACAGGCGCCTTTATCGCATCGATTAGCAGGTTACGGGGTGTCAGCTGCCGCTCACAGAAAGTGCCCAGCCGAACCTCGTAACCCTGCTCTTCCAGAAATAACGCGTAGTCCAGTACCAGCCAGAGCTCCAGGGGCCGCCGGAACAGGTGGCGCACAAGCTCGTGGCGACGCACCTGCTGCAGTCGCCGTTCACCATGGCCTTCCCAGTGGTCGAAATCCGTTTGCTCCGGCAACTCCACTCCCTTCTTCATTGCCGCCCAGCGACAGAAACCGGCGAAATTCCCACTGCCCAGCGCCGACGGATGTGAAGGCACTGGCAGGTAGGTATCAACGTTTCGCTGATACCGTTGCAGGCCGTCAAAGCCCAGCCTCCAGCGGCTGATCCGCCGGGTTTGCTCACGCACCCTCTCCGGGGCGGTGACGGTTTCCTGCACCGCCAGTCGCAGATCATTCCGGGTCAGTTCCAGTGTGCCTTCCCGGTTCCGCCCCCGCTGTGAGAGAGGCCGGTAATCATGGGTTTCCGTCAGGTGGTAGCAGCAAGGCGAGAAACTCAGTCGTACCAGCCCACCGTCAGCTCCCCGGCGCATTAACTGCCGGTGGAGATCACCGCAGGCGTGGAGAGCGACCCCATGGGTTGTGGCCGCCATCACAAGCCCGTCATCCATCACGTCCTGACAATGCAAGGTAACGGCATCACCGAACTTCCGGGCCAGACGATTACCATCGTCCACCAGGGCCGGATTCCACTCGAAACCGGATACCTTGCCATCACACAGCGGCGCCAGGGTCCTGGCCAGATGGCCCTTGCCACAGCACCAGTCCAGCACATCCTGTTGCAGTGGCCGGATAGCCGCGGCAAAAGCACCGGACTGCAGCCGTTTGCGGCCGGGCATGTCGGTGGCCCGGATTTCTGGCAGGGTGCATGGTTCTGGCTGTGAAGATAGCCGTGGCACATGGGTCAACGCGTCAAATGCCTGCAGCGACGGCATTTCTCCGGCCATCAGCACGGCAAGTGCACCGGGATCGTCGTCCAGTCGCTGACAGTCAGTATCCGAAAGGTTTGCCACCCGTTCCGCCAGCGCCGGCCACTTTCCGGTCCAGGCCGGGCTTGGGTCGGTAAACGGCGACGGTTGCCATAGCGCACGGTGCAGAACCAGCCAGTCGTTCAGCTGCTGCCATCGCTGGTAAAAAGATTCAGCGCCGTGGTGTAAACTCGCCGCCGGAGGTAACGTCATGCAACTGGCCTTTGTACTTGTTGAACCGAAGGTTCCCGAAAACGTTGGGGCAGCCGCCCGCGCACTTTGCACCATGGGTTTCGCGGAGCTGTGGCTGGTCAACTCGGACCTGCACACCCGCCCGGAGGCCCACTGGCTGGCCCATGGCAGCGATCATATCCTGGACAATGCGCGCATTTTCCCTGATCTGGCTGCGGTAAGAAACTCCGTAGACCTGCTGATGGGCACCTCCGCCAAACCCCGCCACCAACGCCAGGACTGGCACGAGCCGTCACAGCTGCGGAATATCATCGCCCGCAAGGGTGCTTCAGTAGCAACGGCCGCCCTGGTATTCGGCCGCGAGGACCGGGGCCTGTCCAACGACGAACTGGCACTGTGCGACCTGCTGACAGGTTTTCCCATGGCCGTGCCCTACCCGTCACTGAACCTGTCCCAGGCGGTCATGCTCTATGCCTGGGAACTGTCCGGCCTGGCCTTCTTGCCTAAAGCACAATCCCGGCCAGCTGCTCCTGACGCCCGACTGGGCGCCCTTCGCCTGCGGCTTGAAACTCTTCTTCCGGAGCTCGATGCGCCTTCAAATGGCAAGTTGTCTCGGTGGGTGTTTGAGCGGTTGCCCCTACTCACGGAGCGGGATGTCGGTTTTGTGCATACACTCTGTGGGAATATCGAGCGGCGCCTTGGGGAATCCTCGGGTTATGGAGAAGCAGAGGACGGGTAAGGCTTTCCAGGATACGCGGTGAATACGTCCCTGTACGCTCGACAAAAACATCCATGTTTTTGACGATCCTGGAAAGCCTTACCCGTCCTCTGCCCTAACTGTTTTATTTGCCGTTCCCGCTCTGGATCTGACTTCTGTCTCGTCTTCATCAAAAAACGACTGATCTGTAGCGCCATAGCGAAGCCGACTGTAAATGCCGCGATGGCCCTTACTTAGGCAACTTTGAACCATGGGAGGCCTTCCGGGGCCCCTTCACGAGATCGTCGAAAACATGGATGTTTTCGTCGAGCGTACACGGACG
>CAZFPG010000241.1:0-5511 GCA_964521055.1 uncultured Marinobacter sp. | reverse complement strand
GCCAATGTCGCCCGTTCCCAGGGGCTGGAACTGCCCGACGACATGGAAGTGGTGAATCCGACGGATGTCCGCCAGGACTACATCGAGCCCATGGTGAAGCTCAGACAACACAAGGGCCTGGCCCCGGACATGGCTGAGGCCATGCTGGAAGACAATGTGGTTCTAGGGACCATGATGGTTGCCGAAGACAAGGCTGACGGGCTGGTATCCGGTGCCGTGCATACCACTGCCAACACCGTGCGCCCGGCATTGCAGCTGATCAAGACCCACGACCACGCCAAAGTGGTGTCGTCGGTTTTCTTCATGCTGCTGCCACAGCAGGTGGTTGTCTACGGCGATTGCGCCATCAACCCGGACCCGAACGCTGAGGAACTGGCGGATATAGCCATCCAGAGCGCCGGCTCCGCGGAAGCATTCGGCATCGAGCCGGTGGTGGCCATGATCAGTTACAGCACCGGTGAATCCGGCAGTGGCAAGGATGTGGACAAGGTGCGTGAAGCCACCCGAATTGCCCGGGAAAGGCGCCCTGACCTGTTGATTGACGGCCCCCTGCAATACGATGCCGCGGCCATAGAGAGCGTTGCCAAAAGCAAGGCACCGAACAGCAAGGTTGCCGGCAAGGCCACGGTGTTTATCTTCCCGGATCTCAATACCGGCAACACCACCTACAAGGCGGTTCAGCGTAGCGCCAATGTGGTGAGCATCGGCCCCATGCTTCAGGGCCTGAGAAAACCGGTCAACGACCTGTCACGGGGGGCACTGGTGGAAGACATCGTCTTTACCATTGCCCTCACCGCCGTACAGGCCAAACAGGTGGAAGACGCAGGGTTGATCTGACCGATCAGCCCTGCTCTGGCGGGTTCAGCGTTTCTTGCTCTTCATTCTCGCTTTTTTCTTCACCGGCCGGCCTTTCTTGATGTCGTTATCCTGCTTGACCTTCTGACGGGGCGTAAGCCGGCTGACCTTGTTGGCGAACGGGTTTTCACCGGAGCGGAATTCAAAGCGAATGGGAGAGCCATTCACCTTCAGGACCTTGCGGAAGGTGTTCTCCAGATAACGCTTATAGGCGCCCGGCAATGCATCCGTCTGGTTGCCATGCACGACAATGACCGGAGGGTTGGAGCCGCCCTGGTGGGCATAGCGGAGCTTGATACGCCGCCCCTGCACCAACGGTGGCTGATGCTGTGCGGTCGCATCCTGAAGGATGGCGGTCAGGCGGTTGGTCGGCCACTTCGCCATCGCTGATTCATAACAGTCATGGACCGAGTCGTACATAACGCCGACGCCGGAACCGTGAAGCGCAGAGATATAGTGCTTGTCGGCATAATCCAGGAAATCCAGGCGGCGCTTGACCTGTTCTTTCACCTTCGCCTTGTCTTCCGGGTCCATGCCATCCCATTTGTTGACGGCAATCACCAGGGAGCGTCCGGCGTCCAGCACAAAACCGATCAGGTGCAGGTCCTGGTCCACCAGCCCCTCCCGGGCATCGATCACCAGAATCACCACATGGGCATCATCAATGGCCTGCAGGGTCTTGATGATGGAAAACTTCTCCACCGTTTCACTGACGTTCTTGCGACGGCGCACGCCCGCGGTATCGATGAGTGTGTATTGATGGTCCATCCGCTCGTAGGGGATATAAACGCTGTCCCGGGTGGTACCGGGCATGTCAAATACCACAACCCGGTCTTCTCCCAGCATACGGTTGACCAGCGTGGATTTACCCACGTTGGGCCGGCCCACGATGCCGATCCGGATACCCGGGTAACGGTCTGCCCTGTCCTGGGCTTCGCGCTCCTCTTCCGAGGGCAGCAGCTCCTCAAGCATCGAACGGATGCCGCGGTTGTGGGACGCCGCAATCAGGAAGGTGGACTGGAAACCAAGGCCGTGGAAATCCGAAGCGGCAATATCCGGGTCCTGGCCATCGGTCTTGTTGACCACCAGGTGAGCCTGCTTGCCGGTCTTGCGAAGATGGTCGGCAATCAGCTCGTCGCCCCCGTTCAGGCCGGCCTTGCCATCCACCATGAACAGCACGATGTCCGCCTCTTCTACCGCCTGCATAGAGTGGCGGGCCATTTCCGCATCCAGCCCTTGCTCGCCGCCGGTCAGGCCGCCAGTATCAATGACAATAAACCGTTGGCCCTCGTAATCGCCCTCGCCGTATTTACGGTCACGGGTCAGGCCGGGGAAATCCGCTACAAGCGCATCCCGGGATCGCGTCATCTGGTTAAACAGAGTCGACTTGCCAACGTTAGGGCGCCCGACAAGCGCAATTACAGGGGTCATAATCTTTCGCTACACAGTAAACAGGGCCAGCGCTTCACAGCGATATGGCCGGAAAGGAGCGCTCAGTCGCGCTCCCGGATTTTAAGCACGGACATTTTACCGCTATTACCGTAAACCAGAAGGTTTCCGTTCTGCAGGCGCTGGAAAGGCACCCGCAACCCTTCATCATCAAACTCAAGCTGCCCCTGGAGGCTACCATCCTCCAGCGACAACATATGGATGTACCCCTCGAAGTCCCCCACCAGCAGGTAGTCGTCATAGACGATGGGCTGGGTAGGCTGGCGCCAGGACAACCTGTCCTGAACCCACAGCTCACGGCGGTCATTGCCGCGATAGGCTGTAATGTCGCCGTTCGCTCCGGCTATGAAGATATTGCCGTTGCCAATCATCGGAGACTGCAGGCTGGATTCCTTCCTGCTCCAAATCTCCTGACCACTCTGCAGGTCAACCAGAGCCAGCTTGCCCTGATAACCCACAACCATGGCGGCACTATCAAGAATCAACGGCTCGCCGGCCACATCCACCAGTCTTTCCAGCTCGGTCCGGCCCTGGGGCTGGCCTACCTCGTACTGCCAGACCGGCTGGCCGGTCTCGGTAGAAATCGCCATCAGTTTGCCGTTTGCCAGTGACGCCAGGACAAGGTCCGCTCCCACCAGTGGTGACGCCGCAGCCCGCATGGAAAGGACCGGCACATCACTGTCGTACTGCCAGGCCTTTTCTCCGCCATTGGTGTTGAACGCCAGCACTTTACCGTCAATGGTCTGGACAACGACAAGACGGCCGTTCGACTGCGGAGAAGCCAACGCCTCGTTTGGAAGGGACTTTTTCCAGAGTTCAGTGCCGTCCTGTCGTGAGAGAGCCATGAGCTGCGCGTCACGGGTAACCACGTAAAGGTTGCCCTGATCTCCGCCAACTCCGGCGCTGATCTCCTCATCAAGGTCCTGATACCAGGATACCTCGCCGTTCTCGGGATCAACGGCCCAGATCTCACCTTCAGCCGAGGCAGCATAGAGGGTGTCGCCAGTGTTCAGGGGCGACAGATAGAGAAACTTGTCATCATGCCCGTCGCCCACTCCCATGGTCCACACGCTCTCCAGCTCCACGGAAGCTGAAATGTTTGGTACAGGCGCGGGCTGCTCAAAGGTATCCGTGGAACTGCAACCGGCCAGCAGGAGCAGCGCCAACAGCCCGGAAAGAGGAGCGGAACGTCTCTGCCCATTGAACAACAGGGGCATCAGGCTCCCTCCTCTACACCAAGGTCTGACAGTTTGAGCTCAAGAATACCGCTGCGTCCCTGCTGGTTCTGTTCGCGGGCGGCCAGGTAAGCCTCTCTGGCGCCGTCACGATCGCCCTGGGCCAGCAGGATATCGCCTTTCAGTTCGGTGAAAATGGCACTGAAGCTACCTGCGTTGTCCACGTTTTCGATGGTGTTGAGGGCCTCGTCGTACTGTTCCGCCGCAAACTGGGCGCGGGCCAGACGGTTACGGACCAAAAGTTCCAGGGCAGCGGAGTCGTCCACCTTTTCCTGTGCCCAGGTCAGGGACTCAATGGCGGCTTCAGGATCGTCCTGGTCCATCATCTGCTGCCGCGCCAGCATCAACATGCCGTAGATGGCGAAAGCACTGTCACTGTACTCGTCCTGCAGAGTTTCAGCGATGTAGGCCACGGTTTCCGCGCGATTTTCATCGCTCTCATCGCTGTAGGCATTGATCAGGTCAGCAAACTGGGAAGCGGCTTCAGTACGCTGCTGCATCTGATGGTTCTGCCAGGCCTGCCAGCCAAATACGATAGCCAGTGCTGCGGCAATGCCAATCAGGAGCGAGCTGCCATTTTTCTTCCACCAGTCCTTGATTGCCTGGACCGTTTCTTCCTCAGTGCGAATTTCAGCCATGATGACTCCTGTAATATATGATTATTGTGCCTGTAGCCTGTCGGCCCGCTATCAGCGGCCCAGCAACTCTTCCAGTGCGCCCGCAAGTTCCGCCTGGGCAATGTCCTGCTGCGGTTCGTCCGACCGCAACGGCTTGAGTGCAACTGAGCCCTTGGCCAGTTCGTTTTCACCCAGAATAATGGCGTAGCGCGCACCACTGCGATCCGCTTTTTTCATCTGGCTCTTGAAGCTGCCGCCGCCACAGTGGCTCATTATCCGTGCCTTCGGCAAGGCGGAGCGCAATGACTCCCCAAGGGACAGTGCCGGAGCCACCGCTGCATCACCCATGGCGGTGACATACACATCCACATTCGAGTTGGCACTGGCGGGAACAAGGTCGAGAGTTTCCAGCAGCAGAATCAGCCGCTCAAGCCCCATGGCGAAACCCACGGCATGGGTGGGTTTGCCACCGAGTTGCTCAACCAGCCCGTCGTAACGGCCACCGGCGCATACCGTGCCCTGTGCGCCAAGACTGTCAGTGATCCACTCGAACACGGTCTTGCCATAGTAATCGAGCCCGCGTACCAGCCGCGGATTCACGGTGTAATCAACCCCTGCCGCATCCAGCAGCGCACGAAGCTCGCGGAAATGCTCCACAGACTCCTGATCGAGATAGTCATCCAGCCTTGGCGCATCCGCCAGGACCTGCTGTGTTCCAGGATGTTTGCTGTCAAGAATACGCAGTGGGTTGGAAGTCAGGCGGCGCTGGCTGTCTTCGTCCAGCTGATCCCGGTAACCTGAAAGATAACTCACCAGGGCTTCCCGGTATTCGCGGCGGGCCGCCGAGGTACCAATGGAATTGATTTCCAGGCGGGTATGCGCGCCCAGCCCGAGCTCACGCCAGAGACGGGCCGTCAGCACAAGCAGTTCGGCATCGATATCGGGGCCGTTCATACCAAAACATTCCACGCCGATCTGGTGGAACTGCCGGTAACGACCTTTCTGTGGGCGCTCGTGGCGGAACATCGGGCCGGTATACCACAGCCGCCTGGTCTGATTGAAAAGCAGGCCATGCTCTTCCGCGGCACGAACACAGCCTGCTGTTCCTTCCGGGCGCAGGGTCAGGCTGTCGCCGTTACGGTCCTCGAAGGTATACATTTCCTTCTCGACAATGTCCGTTACCTCACCGATGGAACGCTTGAACAGCTCAGTCTGTTCCACGACCGGCATACGGATTTCCTGGTAACCGTATTGCGAAAGTACCCGCCTGACTGTGTCTTCCACAAACTGCCAAACCGGCGTCTGCTCTGGCAGGATATCGTTCATCCCGCGAATTGCCTGGATCTTAGCCAAGT
>CAZFPG010000240.1:0-5574 GCA_964521055.1 uncultured Marinobacter sp. | reverse complement strand
GGAAAACCAGCAGGCACAACAACGATGTGCCACTGGCCCAGGCTGCCGATCGACTTTGGGCCGAACTGCCGGAGAGGATTGGGCGCTCTGTTGGGTACCGTCAGGCTGGCATCATCTTCCTTGCCCGTACCGACGAACAGATGGCGATGCATGAAAGCTGGCTTAAATCCGTGGCATCACTGGATCTGGACTCGAAACTCCTGACACCGGCGGATATCGACAGCCGGGTTCCTGGCGGCAAAGGCAACTGGGCGGGAGGAATCCACACTCCTTCGGATGGCTACGCCGAGCCCGCGATCACCACCAGCGCCATTGCCAACGTCGCGATCAAACAGGGTGCAAACATTGTCCAGCACTGCGCTGTCAGAACGCTTTCGATGTCGGCGGGGAAAGTCTGTGGCGTTGTCACGGAAAAGGGGGAAATTCGCTGCGAACAGGTGCTCCTGGCCGGCGGCGCATGGTCCCGGCGTTTCCTGGGTAATCTGGGGGTATCCCTACCCACCCTGCCGTTGATTTGCTCTGTCCTGAAAACACAGCCCATGGAAGGCCCAACGGATACCGCTGTCGGAGGCCCCGATTTTTCTTTCCGCAAGCACCAGGGCGGCGGTTACATCATTACCCAGCGCGGAAAGCTCGACGCCCCCCTGACCCTGGATCACCTGTTGGTCGGCTGGCGCTACCTGGATCAGTTGCGCCACCAACGCGGTGCTTTACAAATCAATTTCGGCAAGGCCTTCTTTAACGACCTGGCACTCAAGCGTCGCTGGAAAGCCGGGGCCCCGTCCCCCTTTGAGCGCATTCGGACCATGGACCCGGCCCATAATCCGAGACTCAACCAGGATGCCATCAACAACCTTCGCAATGCCTGGCCGGCGTTCAACGAGGCAAGGGTGGATGAAGCCTGGGCAGGGCTCATTGATGTTACCCCGGACTCAGTCCCGGTTATCGATCACATCAGCGCCATTCCCGGCCTCGTTGTCGCTACGGGATTCTCCGGACACGGTTTTGGAACCGGCCCCGCGGCGGGGCAACTGGCAGCGGATCTACTCTCGTGCCGGGAGCCCCTGG
Source organism: uncultured Marinobacter sp. (assembly GCA_964521055.1). Lineage (GTDB taxonomy): Bacteria > Pseudomonadota > Gammaproteobacteria > Pseudomonadales > Oleiphilaceae > Marinobacter. The sequence goes on along the minus strand of CAZFPG010000240.1, from coordinate 4,506 downwards.
TAGACCCTGCTCCGTACCGCATGAAGCGGCTCGCATGAGCGCCTGGCCGGTCGCCTAGACCGAATCGAGCCCCAGGACATCGGAGTACCTCACGCCAACAAATGCGTGCTCCTTCATGAGCATTTCCGCTCGCGCGCCCTCGTTGTTTGTCAGGGCCTGGAAGATCAAGTGGTGCTGAAACTGGGCCATTTGCAACTTGCGGTACTCCTTATCAAGCGCATCCGTGTCGATGATGATTGAATTGGCCGAGGCGAAGGGAAGGTGATTGTTGCGGGCGATGGCCTCACCAATGATCGCGCTTCCCGTGGATTCCACGATCGAGGCGTGGAATTTCAGGTTGATCTGGATCCACTCATCAATGTCCTCCTTCGTAAGGTAGCCTTTCGAGAGAAGGTTCTCCCCGTCACGCACGCATTCCTGTAGCTGGTCCCGGACCTCGGCCGGCAACCCCCGTTCCACCAGCCGCCGTGCAGCCAGCCCCTCCAGAACGCCCCTGACCTCCACCGCACAAATCAGGTCATCAGCGTTGAACTTACGCACCTGATACCCCCGTTTTCCCGCCCTTTGCAGCAGCCCCTCCTCTTCGAGGGTACGGAATGCCAGGCGCACCGGCGTTCGGGAAATCCCGAGCCGCTCCGCGATGTTCTGCTCGCCAATCCGCTCACCGGGGGCGTAAACCCCCTCCCGGATCAGCTTACGGAGCGAGACGACGACATTGGTTGTTCCCTTGCTCACAACAAAACTCCTTGAGTTTGGATCCAAAAACACACTTTATAGCAATTATTTTACACACAAACGTTGACTTTGGATCCAATTTTGAAAAATACTGGTCATATAACGTAGTACAAAACCACCCAATCCTATCAACAATAAGAGAGCATCCGTATGTTCCCAAAAAACACCTGGTACGTTGCGTGTTACTCCGATGAGATTGGCGAAGGCCCCTTCGCCCGCACAATTTGCAATCAGAATATCGTGTTCTATCGCGACTCCAACCAAAAAGTTCACGCCCTTGAAGACTTCTGCCCTCACCGCGGAGCGCCCCTGTCACTCGGGTTTGTCCGCGGAGACGACTTGGTGTGCGGCTACCATGGCCTGGCCATGGGCTGCGACGGCAAGACAGCGGACATGCCCGGGCAGCGGGTAAAAGGCTTCCCGTGCATCCGGACGTTCCCGGTTGTTGAGCGCTATGGATTTATCTGGCTATGGCCCGGCGATGCCTCCCAGGCGGATGAGGCGGCCATTCCCACGCTTGAATGGGCAGTGGATCCCAAATGGGCCTACGGTGGAGGCCTTTACCATATCCAGTGCGACTATCGCCTGATGATCGACAACCTGATGGACCTGACCCACGAGACCTATGTCCACGCGTCCAGCATCGGGCAGCCGGAGATAGAGGAAGCCGCACCCAAGACCTCGGTGGAAGGCCAGGAAGTGATCACCAGCCGCCACATGGAAAACATCAGTGCGCCCCCGTTTTGGCGGGCAGCGCTGAGGGGCAATAATCTCGCCGACGACGTGCCCGTGGATCGCTGGCAGATCTGTCGGTTCACGCCCCCCAGCCATGTCATGATCGAGGTGGGGGTCGCCCATGCGGGAAATGGCGGCTACGATGCCCCGGCCGAGTGCAAGGCCTCAAGCATTGTCGTTGATTTCATCACCCCGGAAACCGACACATCCATCTGGTATTTCTGGGGCATGGCCCGGAATTTCAAACCGGAGGACAAGGAACTGACGGATAAAATCAGAGAGGGCCAGGGCCAGATTTTCGAGGAAGACCTCGAAATGCTGGAGTCCCAGCAACGCAACCTGCTGCGCTACCCGGAACGCCAACTGCTGAAACTCAACATTGATGGCGGCGGCGTTCAGGCACGCCGGATTATCGACAAAATTCTGGCCCAGGAGACCAGCCAACCCCACCAGGGAGGTGCCCAGGCATGACCGATCAAAACACCTTATCGATGATCGTACGGGTTAACCGGAAAACCGTCGAAGCGGACAACATCGCCTCGTTCGAACTGATCGATCCCCATGGACGCTCGTTACCCACCTTCAGTGCGGGCGCCCATATTGATGTGAACGTAAAGAACGGTACTGTCCGCCAATACTCGCTCTGCAACCCATCCGGTCAATCAGACTGCTATAAAATTGCCGTGCTACGGGATCCGAACTCAAGGGGAGGGTCAACGGCGATGCACGATGAGATACAGGAAGGCGACCTGATCCAGATCAGTGCACCGAAGAACCACTTTCCACTGACGGAATCGCCCCGGACCCTGTTGTTGGCTGGCGGCATCGGGGTAACCCCCATTCTCGCCATGGCGGAGCACCTTTCCAGCAGCGATGCCGATTTCACCATGCACTACTGCACGCGGTCACCCTCGGCCACGGCGTTCAGGGACCTGATCGCAACCAGCCGATACTCGGACCGCGTGCGGTTTCATCATGACGACGGCCCGGACGAGCAAAAGCTCGACCTTCCCTCACTGGTCGCGGAGCCGAATCCCGACACCCATGTCTATGTCTGCGGCCCCTCGGGGTTTATTGACTACGTGCTGACCACCTGCAAAGAGAAAGGCTGGAACACCAGCCAGCTCCACACGGAATACTTCGCAAGCGCCCCGGTGGACACCAGCGAAGACACGAGCTTCGACGTCAAAATAGCGAGCAGCGGGGAAGTCTACGAAGTTCCCCCGGGAAAAACAGTCTACGAGGTACTGTCAGAGAACGATGTGGAAATCATCGTATCCTGTGAGCAGGGCGTTTGTGGTACCTGCCTGACCGGCATCCTGGAAGGGACCCCGGATCACCGGGACAACTACCTGGACGAGGGCGAGCATGCCGCCAATGACCAGTTCACTCCCTGTTGTTCCCGGGCGAAAAGCAAGATGTTGGTGTTGGATTTGTAATAGCTAATGTGCGCGCCGCATTAGCGACGCGCCCCGCGCTCACTCGTTCAGCAGCAACTGGGTGCCGGCACCGGTGTTGGAAATAGGCGCCACATAGTTGCGGTGGACCTCCTTCACAGTGCCCAGCAGGCACCCGCGCATGGCCAGCCACATATTCAGTTCCACCGCCTGGGCCCCGGCAATTTCCACAAGGTCGTCATTGCTGTACCTGGTCAGGGCTTCCGGGTCGCTTACCAGTTTATCCATGCACTCGAGGTCAAAGTCGGTGTTGATGAAGCCGGCGCGTTCACCGTCGAGCTGGTGCGACAGGCCACCGGTACCAAACACAACCACCTTCTGGTCGCCAGCGAACGATTCCACCGCTTTACCAATGGCCTGGCCCAGCGCATAGCACCGGGAAGGCTTGGGCATGGGGTAACGTTCGCAGTTGATGCACACCGGGATCACCTTCAGGTGCCGGTAGTTGCGGCCCGGGTACATCAGTGACAACGGCACGGTCAGGCCGTGGTCTACCTTGATGTCCTGGCAAATGGTTGGGTCAAAGTCGTGTTCGAGCAGTTCGTTGGCGATATGCCAGGAAAGCTCGGTTTCACCGGTCACCGGCGGAATGGTGGCCATGCCCCATCCTTCATCGGCGTTCTCGTAACTCGGTGCGCAACCGAGCGCGAACGTGGGCTTCTTGTCCAGGAACATCTCCAGGCCGTGGTCGTTGTAGAACACGATGGCGATGTCCGGCTTCTGCTCGCCCAGCCATTCGCGAATGGGCGGGTAGCCGGCAAAGAAATCCTTCCAGTAGGGAGTGTCTTCCAGCCCCCGCTCCATCGCAATGCCGATCGCCGGAATGTGTGAGGTGGTGATACCGCCAATAATCCTAACCATTGTTCTTGCCTCTCCCCTGGCTTTCCAGGTATGCCTTGAATTCTTCCGTTGTCCGGCCGGTCTGAAGCCCGCCAACGTCCTGCATGTTCAGGCCGGTAATGCCGGCCAGCTTGGCCAGGTAGTAGATACTGCCGCCCAGACGCTCCAGCTCCAGGATATCGCGCTTGATCACCGCTTCTTTTTGCTCCGGCGTCAGGCCGAACTTGTCGCAGTAGGCCGCTTCGTCTTTCTTGAACGCTTCCCGGCCCTCGGCATTGTTGAATGAGTAACACATCTTGTTCAGTGCGTAGCCCCGGGTGGCCATGGGCCCATCAAACTTGATGGTGCCCCATGTTTCCTTGTCTTGTTCCGTCATCGGAGTGTCTCCTCTCTGAAGCCCTTCAGGTCACGACCAGTAGAGCCGCATGGGGTTATCGACCAGCAGCTTTTGCTGAAGTTCGGCAGTCGGTGCGATCTCCGGAATCACATCCACGAGCTTGCCGTCGTCCGGCACATGGGATTTCATGTTCGGGTGGGGCCAGTCGGTACCCCAGAGCACGCGGTCCGGAAAGGTCTCCACCAGCGTCCTGGCAAACGGCACCACGTCGGAGTAGTCCGGTGGCGTTTGGGTCAAACGCTCGGGGCAGGACACCTTGGTCCAGATCCTGTCGTTGTTCTTCATCAGGTCGATGAAGCGCTGGAAATCCGGGTGGTCAACCCCTTTGCTCACATCCGGCCG
>CAZFPG010000239.1:0-5607 GCA_964521055.1 uncultured Marinobacter sp. | reverse complement strand
GATACCAATGGTTGTAACATTCATGATGACTCCTCCTGCTTCGGATTGAAGATGTCAGACAATACCTTCAATGTGGCACATGGATGCCGTGGGAGCAGGGGGAGTCCATATCATTCGTTATCACACAAGGAGGTGCATCAATGAAGCAAACAGGTAGTTGTCTCTGCGGGGGCATTCAATACGAAATTAACGGTCCGTTGACCGATGTTCTGAACTGTCACTGTTCAATGTGCCGAAAGCTTCATGCCTCGGCTTTCAGAACCCGCGCTAAGGCGCAATCCTCGGATTGGCACACCGTCAAAGGCCAGGAGTTGCTGAAGTTCTACGAATCTTCTCCGGGTGAGCACAAAGGCTTCTGCTCAAACTGTGGCTCCAGCCTCTATACCAAGTTCGATGCAGTCCCCGAGATCTATGGTTTCCCACTCGGAACACTGGATACCGACCCAGAGGTAAAAGCAGGGCGCAATGTATTCGTGGGCAGTAAGGCTCCTTGGTTCGAGATTACAGATGATCTGCCTCAGCATGCAGAGTATGACTGAGGCAGTGATAACAAGCCGCGTAAGGCGGACACCTACTACATTGCGGCTTCGCATCCATTCCGTAGCCGCGCATGCTGACAGCGTTACCCCATCCGCTCGCATCTTGCAAAGGTCCGTCAATGACGTATATTTGTCGTCATGCTTACTATTATCGAACCCCCTACATTCGAAGCAGATGCCAAAAAAATCTGGACTGAGGAGGAACGTAGTGCGTTTTTCGCCTGGTTGGCAGCCAATCCGCAAATTGGCGCCCCATTCCTGGTAGCGGCGGGTGTAGAAAGGTTCGGTGGTCGGTAGCGGGTTCAGGGAAGCGTGGCGGAGTGCGAGTCATCTACTTCACCTGATTGGCAAATGGTGAGATCTGGTTGTTGGTGATCTACAAGAAGGCCGTCAAGGAGAACATACCCGTGCATATCCTGAAGTCGATTCGTGAGGTATTGGAAAATGAGTAATGAGACTCTGAGTGCTGAAGAGCTTGGCAACAAGCTGCTCCAATCTGTTAAAGAGATGAAAGCGGGCAAAGCCGCACGAGTCAGCCATGTGAAGCCAAATGAGGTCGCAGAGGCTCGTGGCAAGACTGGCCTTACACAGCGAGAGTTTGCCGAGGTACTCCATATTTCTCCGCGTACATTGCAGGAATGGGAGCAGGGGCGACGTAAACCCTCCGGGCCGGCAAAGGCGCTCATCGAGATTGCGTTTCGCCATCCGGAGGTTATTCGGGAAGACCTCGAACTCAGGGGTTAACAAGGTGGTCAAAGGGACGCCAACTGCACTGCGCTCCGTTGACGCCCATGACCACTGGCGGGAAAAAATAGATAGCCGTGGCCGACTGATGGGAGGCATGCCTGCTCCTCTTGGTAGGCTAAAATTTGATCGCTGTTTGAGTTCGTCGGGGGAGAGATGCCAGTCAATGTACCAACACAGATCCACTTCATTCAGCGCCTGTATCGTGAGGGCCGCATCGGTCTCGATGCCGTTTATGACATCTTCTACAAGACACCGAAGTCGCGGAACCTGAGAACGCTGGAAAGCATTCTTCTCAGCCACTACGCGGATGGCAAAACCGGCGAGTTGATTGTCATAGATCGTGAAACAGGCGAGGACGCTCCCCTTCCAGATGACACCGTGCTGGAAAATCCCGAGCGGTATGACGTCGTATACAACGGCTGCGCCGGGACGGAAGCCTCGGAGTTCGACATGTTCGCGGGCCGCCTTATTTGCGAAGACGGCGACGAGGACGGAATGGACGCCGAGGTGGTATCGCCTGAGTTGGTTACCATTCACGGCGACTCGAAGGCGGCGCTACCACAAATTCGTCGGTTGGAAGGGTTCACGAACTATGTGGGCCATCTTGTCATCCAGCGCCGCTTCGAGGATTTCTCTGCCCTGTTTTGGGACCGCGAGAACGAGAAACACACTCCGCAAGGGCTGGAAACCAAGTTCGCTGAACTGGAGCGCAAGTATGGCCATTTCGAGGTGTTTCATGAGCCGAAGGTCTACACGATTTACGCTGGCGAGGGGCGCGGCCACAAGCACTTCGAGGAGATGAAGCCGCCGAAAGGCGCCACGCGCGACCAGCGCGTCGGTGCTTCCGGTTTCTGTCTGGCGAGTTCGATAACGCCGAATGGAATTCCCCGGTGGGGGATGGATGTTTATTTGGAGACGGTGGAAGCCAAAGCGGGGGAGTTTCGCATAACGCATATCGAGTGGCGCTTTACTTATTGATCCCTCCAGGAAAGGAGCATCTCGTTCGAGGATGTGGTTTTGCACGTCTCGGTTGGGGGGCATTCTGGATGTCTTTGATGCTTGAGTAGCAGCACTTCGCCCTGCTGGTCGAGGATGCAGATATACAGGCTGCGGGCGTGCAGATCGATTCCACAATAATGGTGGTGGGTGCTATGGTAAAAGTTCACTGAGTCTTCTCCTTTGTAGTGCTTGGTCGCCTTTCAGCTTGGCGGGCAACCGCTGGGCTGGGGAGAAGGCTCAATCAGTATCAAGTGCAGGCACAGCGGCGCCCCTTCCATTGCGCCTCTGGCTCCATTCCAAGGGCGCGCATGCTGCAAACGCTAGGCACGAGAGGTGCCCATGACAGAGAGTGATTGGAAGAAGTTCAAAGCCATCAAGGAAAAAGCCATAGAGCAGTTCTGCACTAAAGCTCTGGATGAGTTTGAAGAGGTCATCTCGAATACGGATGAGCATGTTCACAATCGCTATTTGCTGCTCTACAAGCTTGTTCAAAACCGCGACAAAGAAATGTCATTAATATTTGATGACCACAGCAGATCCAAAGCGCCGATGCAGCTCACGACAATTCGAGCTAATGGCCTCGCTGATGAATCCATGCTAGCGGAACTATCGGACGAATTTCGGGAGCAAACGGACCCCAAACGGTTCGGTTGGGAGTAAGGTGCCTAGCCAAGTGTTCCAGTTTGTTCCGGGCCGAACGGCCCTCCGCCGGACAGCCTTGTCGTCGCTTCGCTCTGCCAAGGAAGGCTACCGCTGAAAAACGGCATTAGGCATCATCATTGTACTGAAGGGTACCGATAATGAGCGTTGAACTTGACCATGCGATAGTTCCGGTTCGGGATAGAAGGGCTGCGGCTGAGTTGCTCGCCTACCTTCTAGACGTTCCTTGGTCTGAGTCGGGGACTGGGCCGTTTTCTCCTGTTTACGTGAACGACGGCCTGACCCTCGATTTCGACGAAGCCGACGGCTCTTTCCCCGTACAACACTATTGTTTTCGTGTGAGCGAGGAGGAATTCGATGGAATCCTGGCCAGAATCAGGGCCAGGGGGATCGAGTACAGAAGTACCCCGCATGGCCCGGTAGATATGGAGATTAATACGCAGCATGGTGGCCGAATTGTGTACTGGAACGAGCCTCAGGGCCATGTATGGGAAGTTTTGACGGTCAGCTATGCCCGGCAGCCGCAGAAGGGAGTCGAGCATGAGTGAATTACCCGAGGGTTTTGGGGCAATCTCACTTACGTGGGCAAGGCTAAGAAAGGAGACTGGATTGAGGTTCATACCGACGTTCAAAAGGTCGGGCGCAGCACCGCGTTTGCCAACTGCTATTTTCACGTTGGTTCAAAGCGCATTGCGAGAGCTAGCGCTGTCTTCAGCGTCATAGCCTCATGACCAGTCAATCAAGTTTGTTCCGGCCTGCGGCCTTTGAGATGGCCTCCGTTTACGGTTGTCCATAGGTGATGAGCTCAAGCCAGTTGCAGCACGGTGATCGCTTTTCCACCGCGTTGCGGCTCCAAACCGGCACGTGTGCCATGTGTTATGCGGTTCTAGAGACAGGTTCTGAGAAATCCATGAGAACTGATTTAGTGAAGGCGTTTTTAAGTTTTTCTGTAGCTATTTATCTTACGTTATTGCCATCAATTGCATCCGCTGACGGTGATAACTCCCTTATTGCAACTGTGGAGCGAATCGCTAACGAGACAGAAGCCCGTGTGGGCTTCGCTGCTTATGATTTGGAGTCAGGTCAGCGTTGGGAATATCAGGCCAACCAGCGATTTGCAATGTCCAGTACTTTTAAAACTCTGGCTTGCGCCGCTTTATTACACCGAGTTGATGCCGGAAAGGAGAGAATTGACAAAAGAGTGAGGTTTTCAGAGTCAGACCTCGTGACATACTCTCCGATCACCGAGAAATTCGCTGGCCGGCAGGCCATGACACTTTCGGAGCTGTGTGAGGCCGCTTTGACTACGAGTGACAACACAGCGGCGAACTTAATATTACGGGCTCTAGGCGGGCCCACAACAATTACGACCTTTGCCAAGGGTTTGGGGGATGATGTAACTCGTCTTGACCGCTGGGAAACGGAACTTAATGAGGCGGTACCAGGCGATCACAGAGATACAACCACTCCAAATGCGATGGTGAAGAATCTCCAGAGTTTGCTGTTAGGCGACGCGTTATCCGTAGAGTCTAGAAATCAACTACGGGACTGGCTTGAGAGAAACAAGGTTGCTGATGGACTTTTTAGGGCTGTTGTACCTGACGGCTGGATTGTTGCAGATCGAACGGGCGCTGGAGGGTACGGGTCGCGATCAATAACGGCCATAATTTGGCCGCCGGAACGTCAACCTATCATAGTGGCCTTATACCTTACGCAAACTGAGGCGTCTTTCTCAGAAAGGAATGAGGCGATCGCGGAGATAGGTGAAGCAATCGTTGCGGAAGTGGAGCCTGGCCATTAATGCATGACCAGCAGCTGTTGGCGGACGCACCTGCGCTCCGCTTCGGCACACGGCAAAGCCAGGCGTTGTGTGAGTAAACCAGAACGGAGGAACACATGAAATCCATCAAGACCTCGCTCATGTTTGTCGGGGAACAGGCCGGGAAAGCCGAGGAAGCGATCAAGTTCTATACGTCTCTCTTCCCTGGCTCAGAGATCATTGATCTTCAGCGCTACGAAGCTGGCGAGCATGAACCAGAAGGCTCTATTAAGATGGCCAGGTTTACGATAAATGGCACGGAATTCATGGCGCTAGACAGCCATCTTGACCACCAGTTTTCCTTTACACCCTCCATGTCGCTGTACGTTGAGTGTGAATCAATGAATGAAATAGAGAGGGCATTCCGGGCCCTCGCCGAAGGCGGTTCAGAGCTGATGCCTTTGGATAACTACGGTTTTAGCCAAAAATTTGGATGGTTGAATGATAGGTATGGCGTGTCGTGGCAGCTCAATCTGTCGGACTAGGGTGGTGGCAGCCTATGCCGGATGCGCCTGCGTTGGAGCGCTGGTCCGCCAGGGGGTGCCGTTGCAGGTAGCATAGTTTCGGCAATCAGGGAGGCAACCCCGGCAGGGTAGGCGGGATGGTGTCGCTGGGGTAGTGGGGGACGTAGGCTTTGACATGTGGTTCCTGCTGTATGGGATGCTGGCCTTAAGCTTACGGTAGCGGTAGCTGATTGGATGTCAGTGCTGCAAAGGCTTTCCGGCACTCTGTCAGATGTAGACTTTTAATGGTTCGCACGCAAGACATTTTACCCATTGGCCAAGACGAAGGCCGCTAAAAACTGGATAATGGCCGCCATCCAAGGCTACGGCTCGCCAAATT
>CAZFPG010000238.1:0-5611 GCA_964521055.1 uncultured Marinobacter sp. | reverse complement strand
GTTTTCAGTGCACGGCCGGTCAGCTTGACCTGCCGTATCTTCTGTCTGGCGGTCAGCAGGTCCAGGGTCAGGGAAAAGGGCAGGCCACTGCGGATGCAGCGCCGGATACGGGCGCGGATCCGGCCCTGGCTGGACTGGCAATAGAACAGCGCCTGCTCGGGCGTAATCTCGCTACCGGGCCGCAACTCCAGCAGCTGGTACATGCCGTCGGTCCAGGTCATTGCATTGCTGTTGATGTCCAGTTCCCACAGGCCCAGGTTGGCCGAGGTTTCCATCAGCCGTATCAGGCGGTGGTCAATGGGCGAGTGGTCACGCTGGCTAATGCAGGCACTTGCGGCCTGGTCCGAATCGCGGATATCCATGCGCAGGCTGAGGCCGGCGGTGAAGAAGAACCCCTCCCTGTGGCGGAAGGTGATCAGTATCGATTCGCCGTTTTCAATACGGTGGCGGTGGGCCGGAGCGAACGGATCATCCTGGCGGGCGGCAAGAATACACTGCACCTTGCGCCCTTCCAGCTCGTTGGCGTCGTATCCCAGAACTGACTCGGCATGATGGTCGGCAAAGACGATGACGCCCTCGTCGTCAATGCGGATCAGGGTCCGGCGCTCGATGCCCGGGGGCGCGTCTGAGCGATCCCGGCGAATGAAGAATTCTTTCACGACACAATAACCTCAGCCAGTTTTGCCGCGGGGTGGTATAAGAAGTGTTATAAAAAGTAGTCCCGCTTTTATTTTTTTACCGGTTTTGCCACGATGCGTTCATCATACTGATAATGATATCGGAAAGAACCTCTCCCGCGGAGTCACCTTGACCATTCATGCCGCTCCCATTGCCCTGGATTTCGACGAGGGTATCGACCGAAAAACGCTGCGTCGGCTGCGGGACCGGTTCATGGCTGTCAATCAGCACCGCTGGGAGCGTGCCCGCTCGGCCCTGACCTACCGGCAGCAGGCAGTGCTGGAAGTGCTGCCTTTGGTGTTTCACCTCAACCACCCGGCGCTTCCCGGTTACCTCGACAGTGACTGCCCCTACGGGTTGAGCCACTACCGGCCCACCGAACCCACGCTGAATGCGGCCAGGCGGCTGGCGCGCACCTTTTCGCTCAAGGACGAAGGGCGACGAAAACCGGATCTGGAAGCCCTGTTCCTGATGGGGAGTCCCGGCACTTTGGGCCATTCGGTGGCGAGCGACCTGGATGTCTGGTTGTGTCATGGCCCGGACCTGCCTGAGCGTGGAGTGCGCTGCCTCGAACGCAAGGCGGATAGCCTTTCGGCCTGGGCATCCACACTGGGTGTGGAGCTTCATGTGTTCGTTTTTTCTGCCGCGGACTGGCGGGCAGGGCGCCAGCGTGCCGAGGTTACCGGGGAAAACTGCGGCAGTGCGCAGCATTATCTTCTGCTGGACGAGTTCTATCGCACCGGCATACATCTGGGTGGGCGTTACCCGTTATGGTGGCTGGTTCCGGCGGAGGACGAAGCCCGTTATGACGAGTGTGCCCGGCAACTGATCGATTGCCGTTTTATTCGTGGTGACGAGTACATCGATTTCGGACCGGCGCTGTCGATACCGCAGGAAGAGTTTCTTGGTGCCGGTGTCTGGCAGTTGTACAAGGGTATTGATGCGCCCTGGAAGACCATTCTCAAATTGCTGCTGATTGAGTGCTATGCCCGTGGGGAAAGTCAGCCGTTGTTGTCCCGGGTATTCAAGGAGGCGGTTTACGCCGGAGAAACCGATCCGGATCGGCTTGATCCCTACGTTCTGCTTTATGAGCGCCTGGAGCAGTGGCTGCTGGAAGAAGAAGCCCCGGAGCGTCTGGCGCTGGTGCGCCAGAGCCTCTACCTGAAAGCCGGGCTGCCGCTGACCAGATCCGCCCAGCTCGTCTCCAGTTGGCGCACCTGCCTGCTGCAGGCACTGGTTGATGGCTGGGGCTGGTCGGCGGCAGAGATCGAGAACCTGGATAATCGCATCCGCTGGCGCGCGGAGGACGTTGTGACATTGCGCCGGGCTGTGGTAGCCGAGCTTACCCATAGCTACCGTCTGCTGTCGCGACTGGCCCGGGAGCATGGCACCCGTGCCGCCATCAGCAGTAACGATATGAACCTGCTGGGGCGAAAGCTCTACGCGGCCTTTCAGCGCAAGGCCGGTAAGATTGAGCAGATCAATCCCGGGCTGGCACCCTCGCTGGCGGAGGAAAACCTGGCCTTCCATCACCAGTCAGAGCAGGGCGGAGCAGCAGGTTACGAGGGCTGGCTGCTATACCGCGATCTGGAGGATCCATCCGATGCGTTCTGGCAGCCGGTGATTCGCCGGTCCGGAAACCTGACCGAGCTGATGGTCTGGTGCTACTGCAATGGCCTGTTAAGCCGCTCCACCCGCCTGAATGTTCGTGCCGGTACCAGTACCGCATCCGTGGCGGAACTGCGTGAAATGCTGGATGCACTGGGGGCGTTTCTGCCTTTTCCCGTGGAACCGGCCGGCCGGGAGGCGCTGTCCCGGGGCGTGCATCCATTGCGGAATCTGTTATTCGTGAATGTGGGGCTGGATCCACAGGCCCACCTCACCGAGCGGGGACTGCACAAACTCAGCGCCCGCCACGATTCGCTCGGGTTCAGCGGTGGCCGTGAAAACCTGGTGAACACCATTGACCAGGTGACCTTCAACAGCTGGCACGAGGTCAGCCTGCAGCATTACGCGGCCGGTGACACCCTGATCCAGTGCCTGAAAAATGTGCTGGCCTCGGTGGCCGGCGCGCCGGACCGGTTACCGGACATCATGGTTCACAGCCACAACAAGGGGCACGGAGCCACCATAGCCCGCAGGGTCCGGGAACTGTTTACCGATGTCATGCGCCACTTTTTTGCAGGAGGCACGGGGCCGCACCCACTGCGTTATGTCATCGAGATGGACCGGCGGTTTTTCGTACTGCGATTCAGTGGCACCGAGCCGGGCTTTGTTGCCCTGGACAGCCATGAAGCGCTGATGGAATACCTGGCCAAGCCCCAGGAATCCTATGTTCCGGTGGTGTTTGATCGGCACGCGCTGCTGGATGATCTGCCGCTAAGAACGGTCTGCCATGCCAGCGAACCGGGCAATATCCAGGTGTTTTACCGGGTGAACGGTGACAGGGCCCGTGTTTGGGTGGTGGATGAACTGGGTTCGGTATTTGGCTGGGAGCAGGGATACGTCAATCGTCGCTATCTGCTGGTGCCGTTGCTGCGATTCCTGGAAAACCTGACTGAAAGGCGCCAGTTAAGGCAACTGGATGCCGTGGCGGATATCGCCGGAACCCAATGCTATGAAATGGTGCTTCGGGACGGGCAGTGGCGCGCCGAGCGTCGCCCCGATGCCGACAGTAACCTGCCCCTGCCGGGGCTTGAGGTGCAGGCGATCGGCATCCAGGAAGGTGATTCCCGGGTCCGTTTCGACATTTTCTGCGGCGACCAGGAATTCACCGTGCAGGAATACGGCAACCAGCTGATTCCCGCGGTGGCCCACTATATTCGTTCCCAGCGCCATAGCGCGGAGCGGTACCCGGTTTACCTGACCGATATTCACCTGCCCCATGACCTTGACTCCCAGGTCTACCAGCAGGACATTCAGACGATTCAATACCTGTATTACCGCTCAGAACTGGAAAAAGCCCTGAACCGGCACCTCTGAGGGCCCTAATCAGTGCCGCCGGCATCTCGCCGGGCATGGCCCCACTCAGGTATACTTCGCCCATACAGAAAACAGGGGCAGTTACCCATGAAACCAGGACAGACGATTATGTTCCTGCTGGTGATGGCCGGATTGATTGCTGGCTGTGGCCAGAAAGGGCCGTTGTATCGGGAAGCACCCTCCGACCCAACAGCTGCTGAGCAAGCCAGCGACAGCGAACAGGGCCGGGACGATGACACCGGCGACCGCTAGGCCCGGCCTGCCGCCCCGCCAACAGACTCAGGATTTACATGGACCATTTTAACTACCGTAACGGCGAGTTGTACGCCGAAGAAGTGCCGGTTGCGACCATTGCCGAGCGATTCGGCACACCCGCCTATGTATACTCCCGCGCTACCCTGGAGCGGCATTATCATGCCTATGATGATGCCCTGGCCGGCCGCCCCCACCTGGTCTGTTATGCCGTCAAGGCCAATAGCAACATTGCTGTGCTGAACGTGCTGGCACGGCTTGGGGCTGGGTTCGATATCGTCTCGGCGGGTGAGCTGGAGCGGGTGATTCGCGCCGGTGGCGATCCTGCAAGAACCGTTTTTTCCGGTGTGGGCAAGCAGCGCTGGGAAATGCGTCGGGCGCTGGAAGCCGGTGTTCGCTGTTTCAATGTGGAATCCGACACCGAGCTGGACCGGCTTAATGAAGTGGCAGGTGAGCTTGGCGTCAAGGCGCCGATATCCCTGCGGGTGAATCCCGACGTGGATGCGGGCACGCATCCCTATATTTCCACCGGTCTGAAAGAGAACAAGTTTGGTATCGACATCGCAGAGGCACCTGCGGTCTATGAGCGCGCCGCTGCCATGCCCAACCTGGATGTTCAGGGGGTGGATTGCCATATCGGGTCCCAGCTGACGTCGGTAACGCCATTCCTGGACGCTCTGGACCGGGTGCTGGTACTGATCGATACCCTGGCGGAAAAAGGCATCGTCATCCGTCATCTGGACATGGGGGGTGGCCTGGGCGTCACCTATGACCGCGAGCAGCCGCCACAGCCGTCGGATTACGTGACCGCGCTGGCGGAACGCCTGGGGGACCGTCAGCTGGAGCTGATCATGGAACCGGGCCGCTCCATTGCAGCCAATGCCGGCATCCTGCTCACGCGGGTGGAATTTCTCAAGTGTACGGCGCATCGCAACTTCGCCATCATTGATGCCGCAATGAATGACCTGATCCGGCCGGCCCTCTACAGCGCCTGGCAGTCGATCATCCCGGTGACGCCCCATACAGACGGTGAGGAAAAGGCCTGGGACCTGGTGGGCCCGGTGTGTGAAACCGGAGATTTCCTGGGCAAGGATCGCAAACTGCGACTTCGGGCCGGGGATCTGCTGGCGGTTCGCTCTGCCGGCGCCTATGGTTTTGTCATGAGTTCCAACTACAACACCCGTAATCGTCCGCCGGAGTTAATGGTGGATGGCGATCAGGTGCACGTGGTGCGACGCCGGGAAACCCTGGAAGAGCAGCTTGGCCCTGAAAGCTGTCTGCCGGAATGAGTGAGGGCGATGATATGAGTCAGAGTCGACGCGGGCAGGGGCCCACGCTCAGTTTCACCAAGATGCATGGTCTGGGGAACGACTTCATGGTGGTGGATGCCATCAGCCAGCCGTTCCGTCTGCGCCCCGAGACCATTCGTGAACTGGCCGACAGGCACTTCGGTATCGGTTTCGACCAGTTGCTGGTGGTTGAGCCCCCGGGATTGCCGGACGTGGATTTCCGCTACCGCATCTTCAACAGTGACGGCTCGGAGGTGGAGCAGTGTGGCAATGGCGCCCGTTGTTTTGCCCGCTTTGTGCGGGACCAGCGCCTGACCAACAAGAAAGTCATCCGGGTGCAGACGGCCAAGGGCGTGATCGAACTCAGGGTCGGCCGTGGCGGTATGGTGACTGTGGACATGGGGGTGCCT
>CAZFPG010000237.1:0-5613 GCA_964521055.1 uncultured Marinobacter sp. | reverse complement strand
CGTTTCCAGAGGCGGTGAATACCCATGGACATGAGGTCGTTCATCAGGTCGTACTTGCCCGCCACCGAGTGGAACACTTCCGCTACCTGGCCCGCCTTCTGGCTTTTCGGCACATTGCGGAAGCCAAAATGGGTGACGTCGTCTTTTGGCGCCTCTGGCTGCGGCTGGTTGGCAGACGGTTGTTGCTCGCTCATGGCACTATCCTGTCAGAATCTGAACCCCGTATTCTAACCTTTGAGGGGCTTGCTACAAGCTTGGGCTCTGGATTTCCTGGTTTTGTGTTGACGCCTGTCGGGGATGACCTCCCAAAACACGCCGTGAACCCCTGCGGGTCCGGCCTGCAATCACAGATTGCAGTCGTTCGCCTGCGCATGAAGCTGCGCTTCATAAACGCTTGTCTCACCCATGGGGGCTCGGCATTGCCATCCCTGGCAATGCACGGTTTTGGGAGGTCATCCCCGACAGGCTCGCAAGATACGCAGTTGCCTGCCGGTGGATGGATGCCGCTTTGCCAATCCCCGATAATTCAATAAACTGTTGAAATCACACTCCCTGTTTCAGAGATCTTTTTATGTCCGTTATTGACGTTCATCGCGCCCATTCCCTCGATAAAGACCACGCCCGCCAGGCGGCGGAAACCCTGGCCGAGGATTTGTCGAAGCAGTTCGATGTGAACTATCAGTGGGAAGGGGATCACCTGAGATTCAAGCGCAGTGGGGTGAAGGGGCACCTGAACATTACCGACAGTGATCTCCACGTTCACCTTGAGTTAGGAATGATGCTGCGCCCGTTCAAATCCCGGATCGAGCAGGAGATCAACTCCCAGCTGGATCAGATTCTGAAGGCCTGAGCCTTTTATGCTGCTTAAAGGTCATCCGGCAGGTTAAACGGTTCCGGGTGGCCATTCAGGATGTTGTCCATTACCTTCCTCTCCCGCGTGACCAGGCGGTCGATCAACAGTTCCACGTCATCCATTTTGCGGAAGGCGGAATAGCCCCGGTGCAGGAAGCTGTGCAGGTCGCTCAGGTCCGCCATTTCCGCCGGCGCCCGGCTCATGGTGAGTAGCCAGCCGAGGGTGCGGTTGCGAACGTAGTGATCCAGTTGTCGCCCCACCTGCGCTACCAGGGTGATCTGTCGCTCCCGTTGCTCCATGCGCTGGCTCAGGCGGAAGACCTGGCAATAGTCGTCCCTGGTCAGGGATCCGGGGGAGAGCCCCTGCTTCTGACAGAGTTCGGCCAGTTCCAGGTCCAGTTGCTGGGTGATCAGGTTCAGTTCCACCAGCCCGGCAAAGGTGTCCAGCAGGTTGTCCGGCAACCACTTCACCATTTTCGGGAATACCCGGTCGATGTTGTCGTCGCGGCGGGTCATGCCGGCAGGGGCGTACAGGTCTGTCAGCAGGAATTCCAGGCCTGGGTGGTAACCGGGGTGCCGGTAGAGGTCTTCATGGGTGGCTTTGAGCCGTTCCGCCTGCCAGTCCGCAATCAGGAAGGTGTATTCCAGCAGGGGGTGGCTAGCCTTGTGCTGGCGGAAATCATGGTAGTCCAGCAACAGTTGCTGCAAGCGGCGGGCGCTGTCGGAATGGACGCTGGTGGCGACAAGGCGCTCACGATACATGGGGGTGTGGCTCCACTAAACCTGCAATCGAAGCGCGCCAGTTTAGCGGAGCCGGAGCCTTTGTGCAGCAATCTCAGCCCTGGGCGGCTGCCGGCAGGGTTTCGAAACCGGGCACCCACTCCTTGCTGTCGAGAGTAATGAAATGGCTGGGGGCCGCGGTTTCAACAATGCGCATGGTCGTCGGGCTCTGGCGGGCACTGGCCAGCATGGCCTGACGATCCAGAATGCGGTCCACCGCGGGGATCAGGAAGGTTCCATAGCGAATCTGGTCGTAAACGCTGGCGTCTGTTCGCTCCATCCAGGCCATCAGGTTCTCGATGTTACGGACGATGGTCAGGTGGTCCTTGGTGGCCGAGAACAGCTTGCCCAGCAATTGCTTCTTGCGCGGGTTCATCTTGCCGAAGAAGGTCTGGCCGTAGGCGGATGAGGGAGCGCTGTTAATCAGGCGGATCAGCCAGGGCCACATGCCATGGCTTACCGGTTCCAGTATGGCGGTCACCAGGGCAGAGAGCCTGCCATCGGGAAGCACCGGTGCCTCAAGCACAATTTCAACATTCTCGTACAGTTCCGGCCACTGGCTGATAGCCTCCAGAATCACCGCACCACCACGGGAATGGCCGTGAACGCGGATGTTCTCGGTGTTGGGAAGGTTTGCCAGCGCCTGGTTCAGAATGCAGGCATCGTACTCAATGGTGCCGTCCAGGTGTTTGATGGGTACTTCCCAGTCCGGAGACTCGGGTGTTACACCATTAACCGGGATGTGGTAATTGCTGCAGGTGAGCAGAATCAGCTCGGTGGTGGGTGCTTCATAAGCCTGGGTAAAGTAGCAGTGGTTCTCAAGAAAGCCGTGTACGCCAATGACGGTCTGCTCTGCCTTGCCGCTGTGATTGCGAACGGAGACAGCACCAGTACCAACCCGGTATACCCGCCCCGAGAACATCTCCGAGTAGGCGCTTTCAATCGGCTTGATCAGTTTGCGTACATGGCTCGCTTTCATGACTGCTCTCCTCCAGCACCCGTTGTTTGCCTGTTATAGGTCGTTATCGGTGCTGGTAAATCAGTTGTACCGCCTTATGTCACTACATATATTGGCACTGGTTACCTGTTTTACGCCAAGTTTCGGCCAATAGACTTTTGGCTAACACGGCGTAAAGGCACGTTTGGTGCCTCATAACCATTTCATCAATCCTTATTCC
This sequence comes from uncultured Marinobacter sp., assembly GCA_964521055.1. Classification (GTDB taxonomy): domain Bacteria; phylum Pseudomonadota; class Gammaproteobacteria; order Pseudomonadales; family Oleiphilaceae; genus Marinobacter. Next base: position 2,803 of record CAZFPG010000237.1, on the reverse strand, counting down.
CAGTATAGAGGTGATAGGTTACGCCCGTGTAACGTTTTGTAATCACTTGAGGGAGGGCTTATATGGAGCCATCAGGGCTTGTCTGGCACAATGCGGGGTCATCTTTCCATTTCTTGCAGCATTTATCCGGGGACAGACAGGTTTGAGTCAAAAGGAATCGCATCTGCTGTTGCCTGTGGATTCAGCCTGGCTGGCCCTGGAGCGTCCGGATAACCCCATGACCATCACGGTCATGTTGCGGGTGGAGGGGCTGACGGAAGCCCGGTTCCTGGAGTTCCTGCGTGTCTACTGGATGGCCTGGGAGCGCTTCCGCGCCATGCCGGTGCGCCGTGCGCCAGGCTGGTGGTGGGAAGAAGACCCGGTATTCTCGTTGCACCATCACCTTGAAGTCATTCCGGGCAGTTTCAGCCGGGAAGCGCTGCAGGACTGGGTGTCGGCCCGGCTGAATCAGCCCCTGCCGGATTACCGCCCACTGTGGAAATTCTGGCTGGTTCCGGATGCCGAGGGTGGCGCCGCACTCCTTCTGCGAATGCACCACTGTTACGCCGACGGCCTCTCCCTGCTGGGAATATTTGAACGCCTATGTCCGCCTTCTCCTCAACAGGCTCCCGTACTCTACGGTGCGCGGGAAGAGGCAGATTTCGGCCGATGGGGACGGGCCGCCAACGCCTGGTTGCGCGAGCTGACGGCCAGCGATCTTGCCGGGGCGGAGGCAGCAGGGGCTGGCGAAGGCGAAGACATTCCCCGTAACGGTGGTTCATCCGGCCGCAATGCCCTGGAGCGGGCGACCTGGAAAAGCGTGAAGCTGGTCAATGAGCTTAGCCAGTTCCTGGTGGAACCGGAAGACTCGGACTCGTCCTTCAAGCGCTCACTGCTGGGGCGGCGCCAATGCCGCTGGTCGCAACCGGTGGCGCTGGAGCGCTTCCGCCGTATTGCAACGGTGACCGGCGTCACCATCAATGATGTGCTGCTCAGCTGCGTGGCCTCGGCGGTTCGCAAGCGGCTTATGGCGGATGACATCGACATGGATGAGGCAGTACTCCATGCCGCGGTGCCAGTGGATATCCGCAGCCGCCTGCCAGAGGACATAAAGCCGGAGCCAGGCACCCTGGGGAATTACTTCGGCACCGTTTTCGTGCCTTTGCCGGTGGATGGCGAAAGTTCGCTCGAGCGGCTTTTCCGCATCAAGCATGAAACCCGAAAACTCAAGAAAAGCTGGCAACCGGGGCTGTCCTGGGCGCTGACCGGCAGTGCCTCCCTGATTCCGGAAGCCTGGCGCCAGCCCGTGGCGGATCTGTTCTACCGCAAGGCCAGCGCGGTGGTGTCCAATGTGCCCGGTACCCGAGACGAGCGCTATCTGGCTGGTTGCCGCATCCTGGAACAGATGTTCTGGGTGCCCCAGGCGGGCGATATCGGGCTTGGAGTCAGCATTGTCAGCTATGCCGGCCAGGTGCAGTTCGGTATTGTCGCTGACGAAGCCGTTATGGCGGAGCCTGAAAGCTTCCTGGACGACTGTCTTGACGAGCTCGACCGCTTCCCGTCCTGACAGGTATTAATCCCAAAGTTCTGTTTTCACAGCCTCCTAAAAGATCAGTAAACCTGCTCCCTTGGCGCATTTTCCCCGTTCCCCTGTTCGCCGACCATTGAATTCAGGCGAGAGAGTGCGCCTGAGACACGGGTAATCACCCGTTGCTCAACACCCAGATTCAATAAAAACCGGGGGAGTTATGAACAACAACAATTTCAGAAAGTCAGGGCTGGCCGTTGCGATGGCTGCGGCCATGGGGGTCAGTGCCGGCGCCAATGCAGCGATTGAAGTGTACAACGAAGAAGGCACCAGCTTTTCGGTGGATGGCTATTTCAACGCCTTCTACGTCAATCGCGACGACAAGCTGAATGACGTTCGCAATTCAGACGTCAAGATGGGTTTCCTGCCCAACACAATCGGTTTTAACTTCAGCAAAGAGATGGGTGACCTTACCCTGGGTGGCCGGTCTTCTTTCTGGTCCACCATCAATGACAGCCTGCAGTCGCCCACTGATACTGCGATCGATGTGCGTCAGCTTTATGCCACCGTTGATGGCTCGTTTGGTCAGGTCCTGATCGGTAAAGACTTTGGGCTGTACGCCCGTTCCAACATCTTCCTGGATGAGATCCTCATGGGCTTTGGTTCTCCGGGCGCGGCCACCGGCGTTTCCTTCGGCAATATCCGCACCGGCTATCCCTATCCCAATCCGTCAGCCCAGATCACCTACCGGACTCCGGATATGGGCGGCCTGAAAGTAGCCGCTGGTATTTTTGAGCCGGCCAATACCACGCCCGGAGCCCAGTCCGAGCAGTCGGCACCGCGTCTTGAAGCAGAGGTCACTTATACGGCTGATCTCAATGGCCTGGCGTTGACCGGTTGGGTGAACGGCCGTCATCAGAGTTCCGAGAACGCAACAAACGAGATAGACAGCCAGGGCCTTGGCTACGGCCTTAAAGCAGCGGTGGCCGGTTTTTCTCTGACCGCATCCGGCTTTACCTCAGAGGGTGATGTGCCTGTGTTGATCTCGGACGCAGCTCTTGCCTCGGAAGAGGATGCCGATGGTTACCTGGTGCAGGGTTCCTACACCCTGGGTGCCAATCGCTTCGTGCTGTCCTACGGCGAAACCGACTCTGACCAGGGTGATTTCGAAACAGAGAACACTTCGGTCGCGGTCTTCCATGATGTGAACAGCAACTTCAAGCTGGTTGCCGAATACAACATGAGCCCTCTCCCCCGCTCTGTTCGTGGTGGCGATGGTGGCCATAGCCTGGTACC